>JBBSVB010000191.1:0-5399 GCA_038233875.1 Actinomycetales bacterium
CCGAAAACCAGCACCCCATCACCAAAATCTGCACCGCGGCGATCAGCGCTAATTGGGCCTTCTGCTCACCCGAGAAGGCCGTCCTGGTCACGGCCTCAGCGTAGTGGCGTCACGTAGGCCGAGCTGATCCCGCCGTCGATGACGAACTCGTTGGCCGTCATAAAGCTCGAGTCGTCGCTGGCCAAGAAGGCCACCGCGGCCGCGATCTCGGACGGCTCGGCGAAGCGGCCCATCGGCACGTGAATGAGTCGGCGCTCGGCGGCGACGGGGTCTGCGGAGAAGAGTTCCTGAAGCAAGGGGGTGTTGACCGGTCCCGGGCACAGCGCGTTCACGCGCACCCCGGTGCGGGCGAACTGGACCCCCAACTCACGGGACATCGACAAGACGCCGCCCTTGGACGCGCTGTAGGAGACCTGCGACGTCGCGGCGCCCATGATCGCCACGAACGAGGCCATGTTGATAATCGACCCCCGGCCCTGCTCGATCATGTAGGGCAACGCGGCCTGGCAACACAGGTAGACGCTCGTGAGATTCACGTCTTGGACGCGTCGCCAGGTCTGCAGGTCTGTGTCGAGGATAGATTGGTCGGCGGGCGGGTTGATGCCCGCGTTGTGGAACGCAATGTCGAGCGAGCCATACTTTTCGTGCGCTGCGGCATACATAGCCACCACCTGCGCCTTGTCGGCCACGTCGGTCTGCACGAAGAGCCCGCCCACTTCGGCTGCGGCCGCCTCGCCAATCTCGGCGGAGCACATATCGCCGATGACGACGTGCGCCCCCTCAGCGGCGAGGCGCTGGGCGCTCGCCAAACCGATGCCGCTGGCACCTCCGGTGATAACGGCGACGCGGCCGGTGAGGCGGGAGGAATGAAAGTCAGTCACGAAACAAGAGTCCTTCGAGTGGGGGTGGGCGCTGCGTCGGAAAGCGGTTAGGTGTCGGCGAAGAACACGGTCTTGACCTCGCTGAACGCATCGAGGGCGTCCGGACCGAGTTCGCGCCCCAGTCCGGACTGTTTGAACCCCCCGAACGGGGTGTTGTACCGAACGGCGGAATGAGAGTTGACCGAGATGTTGCCCGCCTCCAGGCCACGGCTCACGCGCACGGCCCGGCCCAGGTCGCGGGTCCAGATTGAGCCCGCCAGCCCGTATGCCGTGTCGTTGGCGATCCGCAGCGCATCGGCTTCGTCGGTGAACGGCAGCAGGGTGATGACTGGCCCGAAGATCTCGTCGGTGAAGCTCGGGTCAGTCTCATCCCGCGCTCGCAGCACCGTGGGGGGCGACCAGAACCCTGCGCCCTCAGGGCAAGAGGCTTGGGCGATAACATCGCCGTCGTTGACATAAGAGGCCACCGAGTCGCGTTGGGCGGCCGAGATGAGTGGCCCCATCAGCACGTCGTTGCGGCTCGGGTCCGCCACCTTCACGGCGTGCACCGACTCGGTCAGCATGGCCGCAAAGTCGTCGAGCACATCGCGTTGCACTAAGAGTCGTGATCGGGCGCAACAGTCTTGGCCTGCGTTGTCGAAGGCACCGTCGGGAGCGGCGGCCGCAGCGGCAGCGAGATCGGCGTCGGCAAACACGATGTTGGCGTTCTTGCCGCCGAGCTCCAGCGTCACGCGCTTCACCTGGTCGGCGCACCCGGTCATAATCGAGCGGCCCACCGCCGTGGAACCGGTGAACACCACCTTGCGTACGTCCGGGTGAGTCACGAAGCGCGCGCCCACGACCGATCCTTTGCCCGGAAGCACCTGCAGCACGCCTTCGGGGATGCCCGCCGCCAGCGCCAATTCGGCAATCCGGATGGCGGTCAGCGGTGTGAGCTCGGCAGGTTTCAGCACCACGGAGTTACCGGCGGCCAACGCGGGACCAATGGCCCATCCGGCGATCGGCATCGGGAAGTTCCACGGGACGATGACCCCGATGACGCCGATCGGCTCGTGGAAAGTGGTGACCATGCCGCCGGCTACCGGGATTTGCTGGCCCAGGTGACGCTCGGGAGCGCCGGAGTAGTAGTTGAGGACATCGCTGACGTTGCCCGCTTCCCAGCGCGCATTGCCGATGGTGTGGCCGGCGTTGCGGACCTCGAGGTCGGCGAGTTCGTCGATGTGGGAATCGACCTGCTCGGCGAATCGGCGCAGCAAGCGTGCTCGATCGCTCGCGGCCACCAGACGCCACTGCCGCTGCGCAACCACGGAGCGAGCAATGGCGGCGTCGGTCGAGGCTTCATCGTGCATCGCAACCGATTCGATGACCTCTTCGGTCGCCGGGTTGAGAACCTCAGCCGTGCTCACAGGCGCTCGAATCCGCGACGTAATTCCCAGTCGGTTACTGCCGCGTCGAAAGCTTTGATCTCGACGTCGGCGTAGTTGACGTAGTGGTCGATGACCTCTTGCCCGAAAATCTCCCGGGCGATCTCCGACTGTGCGAACAAGTCGCGGGCCTCACGTAGTGTGCGCGGCACCTGCTCAGCGTCGGACGTATAGGCGTTGCCTTCGGTGGCGGGGGGCAACTCGAGCTTTTTCTCGATGCCGTGCAGCCCACCCGCCATCATGGCCGCCAACGCCAGGTAGGGGTTCGCGTCGCCACCGGGGAGCCGGTTTTCTAGGCGGGCGCTAGGGCCCTCACCGACCAGACGCACCGAGCAACTGCGGTTGTCCATCCCCCAGGCCACGGCCGTGGGCGCGAACGAGCCGAGGGCAAACCGCTTGTAGGAGTTGATGTTGGGCGCATAGAACAACGTGAAATCACGCATCGTCGCCAGCAGTCCGGCGATGAAGTGGTCGTAGAGGGCGCTTCGGCCACCCTCTTCCTCATCCCAGAAGACCACCTCGTCGTCCAGACCGCGCAGCGAAAGGTGGATATGGCACGAGCTACCGTCTCGTTCGTTGGGCTTGGCCATGAAGGTCAGCGAATGCTCCATCGCCGAAGCGATCATCTTGGCACCCGTCTTGTACACGGAGTGGTTGTCGGCGGTGGTTAACACATCGTCGAACAAGAAGCCGATTTCGTGCTGACCGAAGTTGCACTCACCCTTGGCCGATTCGACCACCATGCCTGCGGCATACATATCGCTGCGGATCCGCTGCAGAAGCGGCTCTACCCGGCCCGATCCCATGATGGAATAGTCGACGTTGTACTGGTTTGCCGGGGTCAGATCCCGGTAGTTGCGCTTGAAGGCTTCTTCGTAGCTGTCCTGGTAAACCACGAATTCCAACTCGGTCCCGGCCACGGCCTTCCACCCTTGTGCCGCCGCCTTGTCGATCTGGGCCGCGAGCATCGAACGAGGCGACATCGGCACCTTCGACCCGTCGGTCTGGGTCAGGTCACACTGCACCATTGCGGTCTTTGCTAGCCAGGGAATCCGTCGGAGCGTGTCCAGATCGAGGTCGAACTCCATGTCGCCGTAGCCGGCCTCCCAGGAGGTCAGTGCATAGCCATCAACCGTGTTCATCTCGGTGTCGACGGCCAGCAGGTAGTTGCAGCCCTCGATGCCGTCGGCCAAGGCATGTTCCACGAAGTAGGCGCCGTGCAGGTATTTGCCTTGCAGCCGGCCCTGCATGTCGGTGAAGGCAACGATGACGGTATCGATCTCACCAGCTGCAACCCCATCCCGGAGCTGGTCGACGGACAACATGCGGGGGTTGCGGGGGTGGATGCCGGGCTCAGACATGAACGCTCCTCAGAGTCGGTGTAACTGGCGTGATGCAACGGATGGCGGTCGAGAGGGTCAACGCAGGTCGGACTCGGCGTCATCGATGTTGGAGAACTCCTCCTCCGGGGCGTTTCCGACCACATGGTGGCGACTGTAGAACTGGAAGTAAGCCAGGAACGCCACGAACACGACTGCCGTAATACCCGCGGCTTTCGGGTCGACGAAGAACGTCGCGATCACTGCTACGAGGCTCAACGCCAGCGCCACCCCGGTCGTGGCGACGCCGCCTGGAGTGCGGTAGCCGCGCTCCAGGTCGGGCTCATTGCGGCGCAACATGATGTGGGAGAGGTTGAGTAGTACGTAGGACACAGCGGCACCGAAGACGGCGATATTGATGAGGAGCCCACCGTCCTGCAGGACGGTGGCAAGAAGGAAACCAATGGTGCCAGGCACGATCAGGGCGACGTAAGGCGTCTTGCGTGAGCCGGTTTTCGACAAGACTCGCGGCAAGTATCCGGCCCGAGACAACGCGAACAGTTGGCGTGAATACCCGTAGATGATCGAGAAGAAGCTGGCGATGAGCCCAGCCAGTCCGGCGTAGTTGACGAAGTTCGCTAGCGCCGAGTTCTCCCCGTATGCCGTACGCAGCGCCTCGGGTAGCGGGTTGTCAGATTGACCGATTGCGGCTGCGCCGCCTGCTCCCGGCACCAAGGTCAACATCAAAGCTGCCGTGACGAGCAAGATCATCATCGCGATGATGATCCCCTTGGGCATATCCTTTTTCGGGTCGCTTGTTTCTTCGGCGGCCAGCGGCACGCCTTCGACGGCCAGGAAGAACCAGATGCCGTACACGAAAGCGGCAAGTACGCCGGTGATACCAAAGGGCAGGAGGGCGCTGGACATCATGGATCCATCCGGATCGATGTCAGTGAGATTTGCTGCGTCGAACTTCGGGGCCAAGCCAATCACGGTGACAATGAGCGCAAGCATGGCGACCGCGGTGATGGCGAACATCACCTTCAGCGCCTCACCGACCCCGTAGAGGTGGACGCCGACGAAGATCGCGTACATCACCAGATAGATCCACCAGCCGTTGGTGATGCCGAAGAGGCCGAGTGCCTCGATGTATCCGCCGATGAAGACGGCGATGGCGGCTGGTGCCACGGCATACTCGATGAGCACCGCAATGCCGGTGGCGTATCCGCCGAGGGGACCTAGCGCCCGCCGGGCGAAGCCGTAGCCTGCGCCAGAGGTGGGCAAAGTCGAGGCCATCTCGGCCAAGCCGAAGACCATGCAGGTGTACATGATGCCCATCAGGACGGTGGCGATCAGTAGGCCGCCCCAACCGCCGACGTCAATACCGACGTTCCAGCCGGCGAAGTCACCGGAAATTACGTAACTGACTCCGAGCCCAGCTAGCAGAACCCACCCTGCGGCACCCGCCTTGAGCTGCCGATGCTGCATGTAGTCGTCAGAGGACTGCGTTCTATCGCTGGCTTTGCTCATGGAATCCGCCGTTTCATTGGATCAGATGTAGACCATTAACGTGCGCTTGAAGTGTGGCCCTAGTCACAGCATCCGTCAATAGGTGATCTACGGTGGCGACATGACCACGGGTCCAGCACTGCCGCATCAGCCGCTGGAGCCGGTGCGTTCGGGCAATGTCTTCGAAGACACGATGGGAGCCTTGTTGCGGAGGATTCGCCTCGGCCAGTTCCCGGCCGGGGGCAAGCTACCGCCGGAACGCGAGC
>JBBSVB010000192.1:0-5394 GCA_038233875.1 Actinomycetales bacterium
ATCCTCGGCGATGATGGCCAGCGGCTTGCCGGACTGGATGACCTTATCCAACAGCGGGACAATGTCCTTGATCGCGCCAATCTTGGAGTTGATGATCAACACGTAGGGGTCGTCCAAGACGGCTTCCATCGTGTCGGTGTCGGTGACGAAGTAGGGCGAGATGTAGCCCTTGTCGAACCGCATACCTTCGGTCAACTCCAACTCCAGGCCGAAGGTGTTGGACTCCTCGACCGTGATGACGCCTTCGTTGCCGACCTTGTCCATCGCCTCGGCGATCATCTGGCCGATCTCGTCGTCCGCAGCGGAGATCGACGCGCTCTGCGCGATCTGCTCTTTGGTGTCCACCTCGGTCGCCATCGAAAGCAACTGGGCAGTGACGGCCTCGACGGCCGCCTCGATGCCGCGCTTGAGCGACATCGGGTTAGCGCCCGCAGCGACGTTGCGAAGGCCCTCGCGGACCATCGCCTGGGCCAGCACCGTGGCGGTCGTCGTGCCGTCACCGGCGACATCGTCCGTCTTCTTGGCGACCTCCTTGACCAGCTCGGCGCCGATCCGCTCGTAGGGGTCTTCGAGTTCGATTTCCTTGGCGATGGACACACCGTCGTTGGTGATCGTGGGGGCTCCCCACTTCGTCTCCAGGACGACGTTGCGGCCACGCGGGCCGAGGGTCACCTTGACGGCATCGGCCAGGGTATTCAGACCCTTTTCGAGCCCTCGGCGAGCCTCCTCGTCGAATGCAATGATCTTGGCCATTGGGGTGGTTCCTCCCACACACTCAGCGTTTGGTTGACCAAACTGTCGCCCGCGACGGACGAACCGGGACGCTGTGGCTCAGGTCGCCACGGCACACCCGATCCTCAACAGATCAGTCGATGCAGTTCTTGGCACTCTCAAAGCGAGAGTGCTAGGTCCATGATTAGCACTCGACCCCCTTGAGTGCAAATACTGCTGGGGTATGCCGCGCGAGTCCCCAGGCGCGAAGCCAGCGGCATACACGGAAAAGAAGAGCCAACGACACCGCTCAGGACGCCGGAATGGTCTCTAACACCCGCACCGCTGCCGCCCGCAGCGTTTGATCGGCCAGACCGAGGCCGCGGCAACTGCCCATCAAAGCCTCGAGATCGCGCGCCCCATTGTTGAGGGCCTCACGCAGTCCCGCAGCAATGTGACGCAACTGATCGGCCTGTTCGTCGACGAACGCCGCATCCACGACATCTCCGTGTCCGGGGACGGCGATCAAGGCATCCCGAACCTGCTCGCGTTTACCCAGATCGTGCAACGTCGCGGCCCATTCCAACGGGTAGCAGTCTTCCATTGCGGGATCGGCGCCCTGCTCGACCATGTCTCCCCAGAACACCGCCCCGGCATCCGGCACTGCGACGGCCAAGTCGTGATTGGTGTGGGCACGACCACCAAAAAGGAGGTGTGCAGTGCGACCGCCGAGGTCCAACGCGACGTCCGACTCGATCAGATAGAAGGGCAGCACCACTTCAGTGTCGCGCAGCAGGGCTGCGTCCTCGGCGCGTCCGGCCTCGACCAGGTGAGACATCGCGGCCTGGCGTTGATGCTCCGCAGTCTCACGTAGGCCGTCGGCCGCCCCGACGTGCGCGTAAATTTGCGAGTCCCGAAAGGCAGAGTTACCAAAACAATGGTCATAATGAGCATGGGTATTCACCACCACTTGCTCAAGCGGCGTCACTTCACGCACCGCAGCGGCCAACTCCTCGCCTTGTGCGGTGGTGGTCGCGGTGTCTATGACCAACACCCGCTGCGCGCCAATGACCAGCCCACAGTTGAGTTCGAGATCTTGATGACGCGCGACCATAACGCCCGGTCCGACTTCGCGCCACTGTGCCTTCGCCATGGCATGGACTGTAGAGGTACACGAGCGTATTTGCCTCACGGATGTGACGAGATGAACCTTCCAGATGCGCAAATGCTCCGCCGGGTTTACGGTGTCTCGATAGTCACCGCCGACTTCTCGGAGAGTCCCTATGCCCCCTTTCCCGCACCGCATCCTGCTGGCCGTTGATGGGTCCCCCGAGGCCGACCTCGCCACGCACCACGTCCTCGATCTTCACAGTTACACCAAAACGGAAGTCCACGTCCTGCACGTGGGCCTCGTTTCGGGGTGGACCAACTCGCGCACGCTGAATTCGGACCAACTGAACCGACTACGCGCCGAGGCCCAGATCGTTCTGGATGAACAGGTCGCCAAAATATCGGCTGCCGGGCTAGAACCGACGCAGACCTACGTGCGCCTTGGCCGGGCGACCGACGAGATCCTTCGCCTCCGGGACGAGATCGAAGCAGACCTCATTGTCCTCGGCAGTCGCGGCTTGAACGCCTTCACCCGCGTGCTGCTCGGCAGTGACGCTGAGGGCGTCGTAAGACACGCACCCTGCCCGGTCCTCGTGGTCAGGAAGGACCGCTGATGTTTCCTACTCAAGACGGGGGCGGCGCGCCGACCGACTTCAATGTCGGCCCCATCGACCTGACGGTCATCCTGGTGTATCTCCTGCTGAGTCGGATTATCCCGTTGGTGGTCGCTTCTCGGCAGAAGAAGAAGGCGGCAGTCGCCGCCAAAGAGAGCGGCAAGGAAAGTAGTGCCACCGAGGATTACTTCCTGGGTGGTCGCAACTTCATATGGCCCTTTGTGGGGCTCTCTTTGGTGGCGACCAACATGTCGGGGGCCACCTTCGTCGGTTTGGCCGGCGGCGCATACAGCCAAGGCATTTCGATCTTCGCCTACGAGTGGATGACGACAGTCATTTTGGCCGTCTTCATCTTCTTCATCCTGCCCTTCTACTTGCGCTCGGGCGTGTTTACGTTGCCCGAATTCCTGGAGAAGCGGTTCGACCGTCGGTCCCGGATGGCCTTCGCCGCGTTCAACCTGTTCGCCAACATGTTTATCGACATGGCTGCGGCCCTCTTTGCCGGAGCCATCGTTATCCAGACGCTCTATCCCGACATTCCGATCATCGTGTCGGTCGCTGCACTGGCCATTTTGGCCGCCATCTACACCGTCATCGGCGGTCTTGGTGCAGTGATGGTCTCGGACAGCATCCAGGCGACGGTGACCATTCTCGGTGGGCTCATCGTCTTCATCGCCACGTGGCGCGCCATCCCCTCGTGGAGCGAGATGGCCGACAACGCCGGTGAAGAGAAGATGAGCCTCATTCTCTCCACCTCTAACTCGGACCTGCCGTGGCCCGGTCTGCTGACTGGTGTGCTGGTCATCGGGCTGTACTACTGGACGACCAACCAGCTCGTGGTTCAGCGGACGCTTGGGGCGAGAACCTTGGACCACGGTCGGTGGGGCGCGCTGCTGGCGGGCTTCATCAAGCTGACGTTCCTGTTCCTGTTCATCTTCCCCGGCGTGATGGCGCTGACGCTGTACCCGAACCTAGAGAGCCCAGACAAGGTCTTCCCGACACTGGTCTTCGATCTCATCCCGGTCGGCGTACGTGGGCTGATCCTGGCCGCCGTGATCGCGGCGATCACCTCGACCGTCGACTCGATCCTGAACTCGGCCTCGACCATTGTGACGATGGACTTCGTCAAGACCTACCGGCCCGACACCTCGGATCGCAGCCTGGTCTTCATCGGGCGCATTTCTACCGTGGTGGCGTTGGTGGTGGCCATCGTCTGGGCACCGTTCATCGCCCAGTTCGACACGCTCTACAACTACCTGCAGTCGGTGTTGTCGTTCCTGGTGCCGCCGGTCGTCGCGGTGTTCTTGTTGGGCATCGCCTGGAAGAGGCTCAATGCCGATGCGGCCTTCTACACGCTCATCATCTTGCAACCGCTGGGCATAGTGGGGTTCTACCTTACGCAAGTGCGGCCCGAGGAGCCGACCGTCCAGTTCTTGTACGCTGCGGGCGCGCTGCTGGTGCTTGCTCTGGCGATGCTGGTGATCATCAGCGTGCTCGGGAAGACGCCAGACCTGGAGAAGACTGAAGAGCTGACCTGGCAAAACAAGTACTGGCGCGAGGAAACCGAGGAACTCAAAGGAACGCCGCTGTGGGCCAACTACCGCGTGCTAACCGTGCTGATGCTGGCCATCACCGCCGGCCTCGTCATCTGGTTCGCCTAGCACTCCCCGCCTGGGCAAGGTTATGCCGTCGGATCGGGGGATATCGCAG
This sequence comes from Actinomycetales bacterium, assembly GCA_038233875.1. GTDB lineage: Bacteria > Actinomycetota > Actinomycetes > Actinomycetales > Dermatophilaceae > Ornithinicoccus. The sequence continues at coordinate 4,146 of JBBSVB010000192.1, forward strand.
GCCCCGTTGCGGCATAACCTTGCCCAGGCGGAGGACGAGGGCTAGGAGAGGTTGACGATCTCGCCGTCGTCGTCGAGGTCGATCTTGTGGGCCGCCGGGTTGCGGGACAGCCCAGGCATGGTGCGCATCGTGCCGGCAATCGGGTAGACGAATCCTGCTCCCGCTGAGACGCGGACCTCGCGGATCGGCATACGCCAGCCGGTGGGCGCTCCCAGCAGCGACGCGTCGGAGCTCAGCGACAGGTGCGTCTTGGCGATACAGACCGGCAGATTCCCAAACCCAGCCTCGGTGTATGCCGCAAGTTGCTTGGCAGCTTCCGGCGAGGGATCGATGCCATCGGCCCCGTAGACCCTGCGGGCCACCGTCTCGATCTTGTCGTGCAAGGACATCTCGAGGTCGTACAGCGGGGTGAAGGTGCTGGGCTCCTCGCAAGCGTCGCGCACCGCTTCGGCCAGCTCGATAGCACCGTCGCCGCCGTCGCCGAAGTGCGTGGCCACGGCCACTCGAGCACCGGCCGCTTCGGCAATGCGCCTAATCGCTTCGTGCTCGCTGGGGTGATCGGTCGGGAAGGAGTTGATGGCCACCACCGGCGAGACTCCGTGCAGGCGGATGTTCTCGATCTGCTTGATGAGGTTAGGCGCTCCAGCCTCGACGTCCTCCACGTTCTCGGCGAGCAGCTCGTCAGGAAGCGGCTTGCCAGCCGCAATCTTGAACTTGCCGGAGTGGGCCTTTAACGCCCGGGTGGTCACCACGATGACCGCAGCGTCCGGGGCTTGGCCTGAGGCGCGACACTTGATGTTGAAGAAACGCTCGGCGCCCATGTCGGCACCGAAGCCGGCCTCGGTGATGACGTAGTCGCCGCTGCGCAACCCGACGAGGTCAGCGACCACGGACGAGTTGCCGGTCGCGATGTTGCCGAACGGCCCGGCGTGGATCAGCGCCGGGGTGCCTTCAAGGGTCTGTAACAGGTTGGGCTTGAGCGCCTCGCGCAAGATAACGGCCATCGAGCCCGCGCCCTGCAACTGTTCGGCGGTGACGGGCTGGCCAGCGCGGTTGAAGCCGATGACGATGCGTCCCAGACGCTCGCGCATGTCCTCGACGCCGTTGGACAGCGACAATAGGGCCATAACCTCGGAGGCCGCGGTGATGTCGAAGCCAGTCTGGCGGGTGACCCCATCGGCGCGCGCGCCAAGGCCGACGACGATGGAACGCAGCGCCCGGTCGTTGACGTCCAGCACGCGCGGCCAGG
>JBBSVB010000193.1:0-5383 GCA_038233875.1 Actinomycetales bacterium
CGGTGGGCGACGGTGCCAGGCAGCAACGCCGGCAACGGGGGCAGGGCGATGAGCGTCATATCGCGGCGATGGTGGCCTCGGCCGCGGCATACCCCGAGCGGCAACCGTCCTCGTGGAACCCCCACCCGAAGTGCGCCCCGGCAAAGGCAGTTGTGCTGGTGTTGAGCGAGGCCAAGTCGCCCTGGGCGGCCACGAGCGCGGCGGTGTATGCGGGGTGGGTGTAGTGCATCGTCGCCAGCACCGACCGAGGCTCCAGGGTGTGGGTTGCGTTGAGGGTGACGAGGTAGTCCAGCGACGATTCGTGGCCCTGCAGCCGGTTCATCCAGTAGGTCACGCGCGCCGAAGCAGCGGGCTCGGTGCAGTCGTCCATCGCGTAGTTCCAGGACGAGCGGGCGCGGGTCGCCGTGGGCAAGATCGACGCATCGGTATGCAGAACCGTCTCGTTCTCGGAGTACTCGAACGCGCCCAGCACGCGCCTTTCCTCACCGCTGGGGTCTTCCAGCAGATCCAGCGCGATATCGGCGTGCGTGGCGATCACCACCTGATCGAAGGAGGACACACCGCCCGAAGCCGTTCGCACCTCGACCGGCGATTCACCCGATCGCGACACCGAGACCACGGCATCCCCGCGTCGAATGTCGGGCAACGTGGCAGCGATGGCGTTCACATACGACGATGAGCCGCCGACCACGGTGAACCACCGGGGGCTATCGGTGAGTTGCAGCATGCCGTGATGGTTAAGAAAGGTGAAGAGATAGCGGGCGGGGTATTCCAAAGCGATTGAGTCCCCCGAGCTCCATACGCACGAGACTAGCGGGATCGCATAGTGGCGGATGAAATAGTCCCCGAAATCATTGGCCTTCAACCAATCCCCGAATGACGTCAGGTCGGTCGAATCGCTCTCCTGCAGATAGGCCTTAGCGGCGGAATGGAAAGTGCGCACCTGCAGGAGCATGCCGACGAAAGCAGGGCGGAGCAGGTTCTTAGGCGCGGCGATCACTCCTTTGAGACCTCGACCCCCGGCATACTCCAGGCCGCAGCCCGCACAGGTGATGCTCATGCTCATCTCGGTGGGCCGGGTTTCGATGCCCAACTCGGCAAACAATGCGCGTAGTCGCGGGTACGTCCGGTCGTTATGCACGATGAATCCGCTATCTATGGCGTAATGATTGCCATTGGGGTCACGCACATCGTGGGTATGTGTATGGCCGCCTAGCCGAGGCTCAGATTCGAAGACGGTGACGGCGTGGGTTTGGCGCAGCGCGTAGGCGGCCGTAAGACCCGACACGCCTAAGCCGATCACCGCGACGGTGGGCTGAATCACACTTTGCTCCTAAGTTTCGCTAACGTGTGGGTCAGCGTTCATTCGACATTCGAAAGACTACAAGGCCCAACGTGACTGATATGGCGCAGGTTCCCGCCCGTACCGGGCCTGCAAACCGACCCCCCGCTCGTGCAGTGACGCAAGCCCTGCGCGGCCTGGCCTCGCGCCTTCAACTGTATTCCGACGCCGTGGGACACGACCTTGGATTACACCGCAGCGACCTGATGGCCATGAACCTGATGAGCCAAGCTGCGCAGTGCGGAAAGTCGATGACCCCCACCGATGTCTCAAAGAAGATGCGCCTCTCTGCGGCCGCAGTCACCGCCTTGGTGGACCGATTGGAGCGCGTCGGGCACCTCGTGCGCAACCCCGACCCTGATGACCGCCGCCGTGTCCGGTTGGACGTGAGCAGGCAAGCAGAGACCGTCAGTCGCGAGATGTTCCGGCCGCTGAACGAGGGGCTGACCGAAGCCATGTCGGCCTACACCGACGAGGAGCTCGAGCTGGTGCAGCGGGTGTTGGCTGACCTCAGTAACGCTGTGCTCAGGGTCGCACCTAGCGGTGCTCACGAGGACGTTTGAGGCCCTACGCTGGGCAACCATGAGACTGGCTGACCTCACCGCGGAGCTCAATCTCACCGCCCCCGGGCCAACACAGACCGACCCCGAGCTGGGCTACGTCACGCATCAGTGCGACTGGGTTCAGCCTGGCGATGTGTTCGTGGCCATCGTCGGAGCGCGCTTCGACGGCCACACCTTTATCGCCCAGGCGATTGCTCGCGGAGCCGTTGCGGTCATCGGTGAGGGCTTGCCCGACGGCATCGACTGCTCCGTGCCGTATGTCGAGGTGCCGGACGCACGTGCGGCGCTGGCTGACGCTGCGGCGGCCTTAGCGGGTCATCCGAGCGCAGAAATGCAGGTCATCGGGATCACCGGCACCGATGGGAAAACCACGACCTCGTGCCTGGCCCGCCACCTGCTCCGGGCTGCCGGTCGACGCGCAGGTCTTCTGTCGACCATCGGTTACGAGCTCAGCGACGGGGTGCTCCGTCAGCCGCGGGCCCACTTCACCACTCCGGAGTCGCCTCAGGTGCAGCAGATCCTGCGTGAGATGGCCGACGACGGGGTCGAGGTGGTGGTGGTCGAGACCTCCAGTCACGCGCTCGCCCTGGATCGGGTGCGCGGCGTCGAGTTCGACATCGCAGTGTGGACCAACCTGACCGCTGAGCACCTGGACTTCCACAAGACGATGCAGGGCTACTTCGAGCACAAAGCGCTGTTGGTGCAGCGGGCTCCGGTGGCGGTGCTGAACGCGGATGACCCGTGGACCGAGCAACTGTTGGCGATGACCGATAGGCCCTCGCTGTATTCGGCAGAGACCTCCGACCCTCCTGCGCAAACGCGCGAGCCGACGGCGGGACGGGCATCAGGGCAGACGGCGGGGTGGCGGGCCAGCGACGTAGTCGAGGGTCCCGACGATTTGCGGTTTACCTTGGACACTCCGGGCGGCCGCTGGGGCGCCGTGCTGCCGATGATTGGCCGCTTTAACGTGGCCAACGCCCTCGCTGCCATCGCCGCAGGGGCTCTCGCCGGCGCTGAGGTCGATGCCTTGGTGCAGGGTCTGGCCAGCTTCAGCGGGGTGCCGGGCCGGATGGAAATGGCCGATCGCGGTGAGGCCAAGAGCAGCGAGGGCGACCCTCGGGTGATCATCGACTTTGCGCACACCCCACCGAGCCTGGAGAAAGCTCTGGAGACGGTGCGCGTCACGACCGTTGGGCAGTTGTGGGTGGTGCTCGGCTCCGCTGGCGGTCCCCGGGACCCCAGCAAACGTGCACCCCTGGGCGCGGCCGCGACGGGCGGTGCCGACCATGTGGTGTTCACCGAGGAAGACCACCGGGACACCCCGATCGCCGACATCCTGGCCGAGATGGAGCGCGGTGCGCGAGAGGCCGGACGGGACAACTTCGTCTCCATCCCAAACCGCGTCGAGGCGATCCGGTATGCCGTGGCCCAGGCCGCCCCCCTCGACACCGTGGTGCTCGCGGGCAAAGGCCCCGAGGCAACCCTGGAGCGCGACACCGAGATCATCGAGTGGGACGAGATGGGCCAAGCACTCGCCGCCCTGTCGATACGCGGCGAGACCTTCTAGCGCCTCCCCACTTCTCGCCGCCTTGCTCGGGCCGACGAGTTAAGGCATGCGAAAAGAGCGCCAGAGCGCTCAAACTGCAGGCCGCAAACCCCGGGGGTATGCCGTCAGCCCAGCGATGCGGGCAGCTGCGCCACCGTTTGATGCCCCATCGCAGACCTGGGCGCTTGGCGGCACCCTGCGGCTAACTCGCTGGGTCGAAGGCGGCGAGGATGTCGATGGGGTCGATGTCGCTGAGATGTTTCGTTGCCCACTGGGGTGAGCGGTCCTTGTCGACCAGTTGCGCGCGCACACCCTCGGCGAAATCGGGGTGCGCGATGAAGGCCCGTGCCAGCACTGCGTCCTGGGCGAGCACCTCGTTGAGCGACATATCGGCGGCCCGGCGGATCGCCTCAACGGTGATGGCCACCGAGAATGGAGAGCGCTGCTCCATCAGCTCGACCGCGCGCCCGGCCGCTGGCTCAGCAGACGCCCCTAACTTCTCAACCATCGCGGCGAGGTCAACCCCCGCGTAGCACTCATCGATCCACCCGCGATGCTCCACCAGATCACCCGATTTGCCTTCCACCAGGTGCTCAGCTGAGGGGGCCCAATCCACGAGCTCCTCGGCAGGCAACGTGCGTGCGGCCTCTAACAGCTCGGCATACACCTGATCTTTGGCGCTGGACGACACGACGCAATCGGCCAATCCCGCCGAGGCTGCGTCCGAGCCGCCAATGGTGACACCGGTGAGTGCGAGGTAGACACCGAGCTCACCGGGGGCTCGAGCCAGCAACCACAAGGCCCCCACATCGGGGAAGAAGCCGATGATCGTCTCGGGCATCGCGATCTTGGTGCGCTCGGTCACCAGCCGATGTGACCCATGTGCCGAGATGCCCAAACCGCCGCCCATGACGATGCCGTCCATCCAAGCCACGTACGGCTTGGGGAAGTCGCCGATCAGCTGGTTCAGCGCGTACTCGGCCGTGAAGAAGGACATCGCCCGATCAGCATCGCCCGAGAGCGCGACCTCTCGCACCGCCCGCACATCGCCGCCGGCGCACAGGCCTCTATCGCCGCCTTGAACCCACACTGCCGCAACGGAATCGTCGTTGGCCCAGGTGGTCAGGGCGTCGTGCATCCCGTGGATCATCTCGGCGTTCAATGCGTTGAGGGCCGCGGGCCGGGCCAGCGTGATGACGCCGAGAGCCCCATCGACGTGAGTCTGGACGTGTGCGCTGCCGCGCGGGGAATTCGAGGTCATGGATTGAGGCTATCCGCACAAGAGAATGGACGCCGCGCACGTAGACTCCGCCGAATGGGTAAGGCTTCTCGACGCAAGCGTCAATCAGATCAGCAACGCACCACTCGTGACCCGAGTCAGGGGCGGGCGCCGCACGTGGCTCGCCCGTTCGAGGGGATGGCTCACGAGACCGACTGGGTCGCGCTGCGTGAGATCGTGCCGACGGCCACCGCAAGCATCACGGTCAACCTGCCCAGTGGCGGTGCGCGTGAGGTCACAGTGGCCACGGTCCTGCCCGGGGCTATGCCCGCATTGCACCGCACCGACGGCGAGTTGTTGGTCGCGTTGCAATCACGCACCTCCAGCGGTGACGCAAGTCGCGACATTGCTCAGGCCGTGTTGACGGTGGTCGACTCCGAGCCCGGCACGCCCATCACCGCGCTGACGCCCGCCACGGTCGAAACGCCGCGCCTGCAGGACCTCGTGGACCAGGCCCAAGCATTCGACGTCATCGTGCACGAGGACTTCGCGTTCTGGGTTGCTGAGGACGAAGACAATCCTGAGGTGGCCGCCGCGCTCGAGCAGACCAACGCCGCAGCTGTGCCGACGACGAAGATCAACGGCGTCGAATCGGCATACTGGTGCCTGATGGGAGGGCGGGCCTACATCCGCTGGATCCTCCCGCAGGACGA
>JBBSVB010000194.1:0-5380 GCA_038233875.1 Actinomycetales bacterium
AGGGCATCGCCGCCTGCGCCGACCCGGTCGCCACCGATCGCCTGGAGAAGTTGTGCGACCTGTACTGCTTATCCAGCATCGAGGCCGACTCGGGTTGGTTCCAGCAGCACAACCGACTCTCGGCTGGGCGCGCCAAGGCCGTGACTGCCGCGGTCAACGAGTCGTGTCGCACGCTGCGCCCCGACACATTGCCGCTGGTCGAAGGCATGGGTGTGCCTGAAGAATGGCTGAACTCGTCGATGTTGGTGGAGCCGCACTGGACCCCGTGACGGTGGCGTGAGCTCTGCGACGACGTTGACTCGCCGTAACGCCGCCAACGCCGACCGGGTCTGGGCGAATCGCGAAGCCCGGCGTTGCACCTAGAGTTCGTGCGGTGACGAACAGCCCCCGCCCCGCTGCGCCTCCTTCACCTTCGCGTTGGTTGGTGCGCGCCGTCATCGCGGGGCCCGTCATCGGAGTGCTCGCTGCGCTGGTCACGGGATTCGTGTTTGCTGACACCGTCTCCGCTGCCGATGCGAGCCTGGACGGACCAAGTGCCTTTTACTTTTCCTTCGTGCGCTTCGGCCTCCTGGCCGGACTGGTCGAGGGTTTGATCGTGGGGTTAATAATGCGCCGCGTGGTGGGGTCGGAGTCTCGGCCCAACAAGACGCTCAAGATCACCCTGGGAGTCCCCGCCTTGATCAACGTGCTGATGTTCTTCACCGGCCCGAGCCTGTGGACCTTTTTGGCTTTGGTGCTGCTCCCGCCCGTGCTCACGATGGTTTGCTTGCGCATCCTGTTCTCAGTGGACCGCCGCACGGGACGCTCTGGGGTCTAAACCCCCTCCCCGCTCGCATGGCCCCCGGGCACCCAAACAGGCGGAAGGGGAACCGCAGAGGCAGAATGCGAGGTTTTGGCCCGTTCTGCCTGTTTGAATGCTCGCATCACGGTGCCTTGGGGCTGAGGGGTTCATGCCATTCGGGCCGGAGCTGGACGCACCTGCTCGCCACGACGGGACCGCAACCATGACTCCAAGGTCCAGATCACGAAAGCCGGGTCGAACATCACGTGCTCCCAGGTAAAACGGAACACCGTCCACCCCCAGGCGACAAGTTCGTCATACCTGCGGCAGTCCCGCTTGAACTCCTTGCGCCCACCGTGAAACGCATACCCCTCCGCTTCCAGCACCACCTTCAGACCTGGATCTCCGAGATCGACCGTCGCGTAGAGGCCGTTATCCCAGATGCGCAGTTGGGGCACGAATGAGTAACCCGGAATATCTGTCACGAGGGCGCAGCACAGATTCGAGCGGGTTGGCTGACACGTAGATCGCATGCTGCGCGACCTTGCAAGCGGCAGCGGATCCTGGGCCCCGCAACCTGGCCGCCTCGGATCGCACAGCACCGAGGGTGAGGTCTTGGTTTCGGAGCGCCGAGTCTGCAACGGTCAGTGCCCTGTCAAAAGGCAGGTGGCGCGCGCAATCGAGCACCGTGCGCATCGGCGTGGTCACCCCTTCACGTATGCAGTCTGCTGGGAGATCGTTGTAGTGCGTCGTCGCGCGGCCCCGGTCGGCCGAGGTGAGGTGGCGCTTGCGTCGCACGGTGACCGTTGGCATCTCCGGGGCATGCTTCACTTTCCACCCGTGGTGCAAGGCTGCGCTTTCGTGGGACAGCGCAGCGCTCATCTGGTGGGCAACGCGGAGGTGATCAGAGGTGTTGGCCAGCAGATATCGGCCACGCCGATCTTTGACGATCTCGCCGCGCCTCAACGCCGTTTCGATGGCCTTTCGCGGGCACGCGGCGCACAACTCCGCGAAACTGGCGATGCCCCCGAGCGCAAGCAATGCGTCGGCAGGTGAGGGCATGTCACGAGTCTGCGACAAGGCGCTCTGGGGAGTTGAGGTTTATCCACAGGGCGCCCAAACAGGCAGAACGAGCGCATACCGGGCACTTTCACGGGCGAATGGTCCTTTTGCCTGTTTGAGTGCTCAATAACGCAGGAGGTGCCCGGGTTGAGAGAGAAAACTCTCATCCCGGGCACCTCGGCACTGCTGATCAGTTGCTGGCGATGGCTTCGCTCACCACAGCGGCAACAGCGTCCGTGATCATCAACAATTCGTCCTTGGTGATCGTCAGTGGCGGCGCGAGACGGATCGTCGAGCCGTGGGTGTCCTTGGCCAACACACCCTTCTTCATCAGGGCTTTGCAGGCGGCCTTACCGGTCATGACCTCGGGGTCAATGTCGACGCCAGCCCACAGACCGCGCACTCGCACGCCGACTAGGCCCTTGCCCATCAACCCTTCGAGCTGCTCGCGGAAGACCGGCTCCAACTCGGCGGCGTGGGCCTGGTGCTCTCCGGTCGCTAACAACTTCACGACGGCGTGCCCGACCGCAGCGGCCAGCGGATTGCCGCCGAAGGTGGAGCCGTGGGTGCCGGGGGTAATAACGTCCATGATGTTGCGGTTCGCAGCCACGGCGGAGACGGGGATGATGCCGCCACCTAGCGCCTTGCCGAGCGTGTACATGTCAGCCTCGACGCCTTCATACCCGCAGGCCAGGGTCGTGCCGGTGCGGCCGAGACCGGACTGGATCTCGTCAGCGATCATCAGCACGTTGCGGTCGGTGCACAGCGCGCGCAGCTCGGACAGGAAGCCCTCCTTGGGGATCTGCACACCCTGCTCGCCCTGGATCGGCTCGACCAGCACGGCGACCGTGTCGTCGTCGATGGCTGCTTCGATCGCGGCCAGGTCGGCATACGGCACGGTCTCGAAGCCGGGCGTGTAGGGCCCGTAATGGTCGTGCGCCTCGGGGTCATCGGAGAAGCTGACGATGGTGGTGGTGCGGCCGTGGAAGTTGCCGGCCATCACGATGATCTTGGCGCGACCGGGGGTGACGCCCTTGACGGTGTAACCCCACTTGCGGGCGATCTTCAGCGCGGTCTCGACGGCCTCGGCGCCGGTGTTCATCGGCAGAATCGCTTCCTTGCCGACGAGGGCTGCGAGGTCGCGGCAGAACGGGCCGAGGGCGTCGTTGTGGAACGCGCGACTGGTGAGCGTCAGGCGGTCCAGTTGGTCTTTGGCTGCGTCGACCAGCGCGGGGTGACGGTGCCCAAAGTTGAGTGCTGAGTAACCGGAGAGTGCGTCGAGGTACTTGTTGCCCTCGACGTCGTAGACCCAGATGCCCTCAGCCTTGTTGACCACCACAGGCAACGGGTTGTAGTTGTGCGCTGCGACCTCATTCTCCAAATCGATGAAGGTCTGGTTGTGGAGGGTCTCGGGCGCGGACGTGGCAGTTGCAGTCATGTCCTCAGCGTAGAGGACATCGCCGGTTGGGTGGGAGGTTGTCATGACTTCCTTCGATGAAGCGAGCAGGATATATACAGGATACCGGAAGAATATTCATTGGTATGCCGCGCGGTCGGCTCTACGCCGTTACCGGATACTGGGGAGCATGCCCGACCCCATTGCGGACGCAGACGCGACGATCACATCAGATGGCACAGATGAATCGCGCGCTCACCTGCGCGACATGTGGCCCTACATCCGTGAGCACAAGATGGCACTCGTATGGGTGGCTCTCGCCTCGCTGCTCGCCACCATTTTCGCCGTGATCCAGCCCCTGATGCTGCAGCAACTGGTCAACTCAGTCGGTGCGGGTGAGGCCATCGGCGGGTTCTTGTGGCTGCTGGTCGGAGTCACGCTGGGCCAGGCACTCTTTCAGGGCTTGCAGACCTTTCTGTTGCAGAGCACCGCCGAGCGGGTGGTGCTCGGGGTGCGCCGCAGCCTCGTCGCCAGCCTGTTGTCGCTGCCGATCAAGGTGTTCGATGCACGCCGGGTGGGCGACCTGATGTCGCGCGTCGGGGCCGACACCACGCTGTTGCGCACGGTCGTGACCTCGGGGATCTTTGACATCGTCTCGTCCGTGCTGATGTTTGTTGCCGCAGTGGTGCTGATGATCTGGATCGACCCGCTGCTCTTTGGGCTGACGCTGATCACGGTGCTGATCGGGGTGGCGGTGGCGTTCGTCTTGGGCACTCAAGTGCGCCACGCGAGCAAAGCTGCGCAGGAGGCCGTCGGTGCGATGTCTGCCTCCGTGGAGCGCTCCTTGTCGGGGATCCGCACCGTAAAGGCCGCCATGGCCGAGTCGCGTGAGGCCGAACTGATCGACAAAGACGCCCGGTCGGCATACCAAGCAGGGGTGCGGCTGGCGAAGTTGTCGGCGGTCATCGAGCCCGTGATGTCGATCTGTTTGCAGGCGGCGTTCCTGGTTGTCCTCGCCGTGGGCGGGATCCGGGTCGCTAACGGCTCGATGCTGCTCGGCGACCTGATGGCGTTCATCCTCTACCTGTTCTTGCTGGTCCTGCCGATTGGCACAGCGGTGGGTGCCTTCGTGCAGATTCAGTCTGGGCTGGCGGCGCTGGATCGCATCCAGGAGATCGTGCGGTTGGACTCGGAGACTGCTGATGAAGTCGATCTGGACGAAGCGCCGATCCCCTCGAGTGAGGACTCCCCCGCGATCGAGTTCGTCAATGTGTCGTTTGCCTACCCGGACGACGCAGAAAACGAAGGCGAGCCTCGAGGCGAGAAGGCGGTGCTTAGGGGCGTCAGTTTTACCGTCGCTCGCGGCAGCCGCACCGCCATCGTGGGGCCGTCAGGGTCCGGCAAGTCCACGAGTTTGGCGTTGATGGAGCGCTTCTACGAGCCCACCTCGGGCTCGATCACCCTGCTTGGTATGCCGCTTCACGCCCAGCCGCGCAGCCGCGTGCGCTCGCATCTAGGCTTGATCGAGCAGGATGCCCCCATCTTGAGTGGCACCCTGGCCGACAACCTCCGATTGGCGGCACCGCAGGCCCCCGACGACGCCCTAGTGGAAGCCCTCACGGCGGTGGGACTCTCCGAGATCGCAACCCGCGACGAAGCCGGTCTCGACCTAGACCTCGGCGAGCGTGGCACCAAACTCTCCGGCGGCCAACGGCAACGGTTGGCCTGGGCGCGCACCATGCTGGCCGACCGCGAGGTGCTGCTGATGGACGAGCCCACGTCTTCGGTGGATTCACGGACCGAGCACCTACTGCAAGACACGCTCGACGCTCTCGCGCAGGAGCGCACCCTTGTCGTGGTGGCCCACCGGCTGTCGACCATCAAGGACTTCGACCAGATCGTCGTGCTCGAGCGCGGGCAGGTCGTTGCCATCGGCACCCACGCCGAGCTCATCGAGGCCGAGGGCGTCTACGCAGAGATGGCGCAAAGGCAGGGCCTGAGCCCGGGCAGCGTTCAGGCCCCGACCGAAAAGGTCGAGGCCTGAACGTCAACACGTGGTGGCAGGTGCAGGATTCGAACCTGCGTAGGCTACGCCGGCGGATTTACAGTCCGCTTCCATTGGCCGCTCGGACAACCTGCCG
>JBBSVB010000195.1:0-5372 GCA_038233875.1 Actinomycetales bacterium
CAGATGGTCAGGAGGACGGCCATCAGCCGTAGATTCCGCCGCCAATACGCGGCACGGTGTTCGGCATCCACTTGTCATCAACTCCAAGACGAAGACAGTGACAACTGTGGTGTTGTCACGTAAGGTTCTCAGCATTCCCAGGTTAAGAGCATCCGTCAAGCGGTAGCCTCGCCCGGTGTGACTCCTCATCGGCGCGGACAGCGACGACTCCTGCTAGCGACCGTCCTACTTGTCGTGGGTGCATTCCTCCCGTGGCTCTACACCCCAGTCGGACCGGTCATCGGCATGCGCGGGCCTGGTCTGTGGACCTTCTACGCCAGTCTTTTGGCTTTGTCCGGTGCACTGTTGCCGCTCCGTTTTCGGATGGTGGCCTTGGTGCAGGCCGGATTGGTGGCTGCTGTGGCCATCGCCTTTCCCGTGTGGCAAGTTGCGCGAGTCTTCAGCCTCGTGGGAGTTGGCGGATGGGCTCCGGGGCCGGGACTGGTAATGACCCTGGGTGGCGGTGTGCTCTGCGCCGTGGCCGCTCGAGATCTGCTCAGGCCCGACGAGACCTGAGCCTCGTCGTCACACCTGAATCAATCGCTCGTTGCCGCAGTCGCTTCAGTTGCAGTGGTGCTTCCCGCTGATACGTATGCGGTGACCACCCTCGCCGGGGAGGCCCCGCGGCGACCTCAGCGACCGGATGACCCCAACAACGGCAGCGGGTATCAGACCGCTGGCACCACACCACTCGAGGCCGTCGATGGTCACTATCAAGGTGACGGGCTCGTCCACGGCACACACGACGGTGACCTGCCGATGCTGCTCGTCAACGGCCCGACTGAATACACCGCCAACAGTCAAGGTGCGATCGAGTCCACCCGAACTTTGCGGATGACTGCGCTCACCGCCCAAACCAACGCCACGTTGCCGAGGCTTTCGCACGTCGTGCGCCGCCTCGCATTCGCTGGCCCGCAGGCGTCCGGAAGCGGCCAACGCGTGGCCTGGCGGCTGAGGCTTGGAAGCGCGGTCGTACGCTGGGCCGAGCAGGTCGCTGGTCCCCTTCGGCAGGCTTGACTCTTTCTCTTCTCGATCGGTGGACAAGACCTCTATGGCAGCCAAATGGTGGACCCTCATCGCCGTGTGCACGGGGCTCTTCGTGCTCCTGCTCGACATCACGATCGTCAACGTGGCGCTGCCGGACATCCAGCGTGATCTCGACGCCACGCTGTCGGACCTGCAGTGGGTTATCGACTCCTACGCCCTCGTGCTGGCAGCGTTGTTGCTGACCGCCGGGTCGTTGGCTGATCTCTTTGGCCGCAAGCGGGTATTCGTGATCGGCGTCGCGCTGTTCGGATTGGCCTCCTTCCTTTGTGGCATCGCGCCCAGCATCTTGTCGCTCACACTCGCCCGCGGTTTCCAGGGTGTCGGCGGAGCAGCGATGTTTGCTACGGCCCTGGCACTCTTGGCGGCGACCTTCAGCGGCAAGGAGCGCGGCGTTGCGTTCGGCATCTTCGGGGCGACGACCGGTATTGCGGTGGCGATTGGCCCGGTTCTTGGCGGCGTGCTAACCACCGGATTGTCATGGCGCTGGATCTTCTGGGTCAACCTGCCCATCTGCGTGTTCGCCATCATCGTGTCGTTGCGCAAGGTCAATGAGTCCAAAGACCCGAATGCTGGGGCTCCGGACTGGATTGGGTTCGTCACCTTTAGTGGCGCGCTGGGGCTCCTGGTGTTTGGTCTGATCGACGCCGGCACCCGCGGCTGGGCCGACCCGCTGATCTTGGGCGTCCTCGGCGGGTCCGCAGTGTTGCTGGTGTTGTTTGTGTTCAGCCAGATCAAGCAGCGCCAACCCATGTTCGACCTCACCTTGTTCCGCAAACCGACGTTCGTGGGTGGCTTAGTCGCCGCCTTCGCGGTGTCGTCGTCGGTCTTCTCGCTGTTGGCCTACCTGGTCATCTATCTGCAGAACGTGCTGGGCTACTCGGCCATCGAGGCCGGAGTGCGACTGCTGTTCTTGTCCATCGCGTCGTTCTTCTCGGCCACTATCGCCGGCCGGCTCACCGCGAAAGTCCCGGTCAAGTGGCTCATCGCGCCGGGTTTCTTGGCGCTTGGGGTGGGCCTCAGTTTGTTGCTGCTGATCGACGTCGACTCGGGGTGGACTGCGCTGATCCCCGGTCTCACCGTCTGCGGCTTCGCGATCGGCATGATCAACGTGCCGCTGGCCTCGACCGCTGTGGGCGTCGTCGCTACCGACCGCGCGGGTATGGCGTCCGGGGCCAACTCGACGTTCCGCCAGGTCGGCGTGGCCACTGGTATCGCGGCGTTGGGGTCGATCTTCAGCCGGATCGTGACCGTCGACATCAAGGACGAACTGGTTGGCACTCCCGCCGAAGCACAGGCCGACCAGATCGCCGCGGCCGTGACCGGTGGGCAGATCGAGCGCGTCGTGCAGATGGCCCCCGCCTCAGCCAAAGACCTCATCGAGCAGGTGGCCACGGTTGGGTTCGTCGATGCCCTGAACCAGATCACCCTGATCGCTGCGGTCATCGCCTTTGTAGCGGCCGTCGCATGTTTCTTCCTGATCCGTCAGGAAGACTTCGTCAACAACTGATGTGGCGAGATGGTGGCGTCGGAAGTCTGTCAGTGGCGAGTGAGGAGTGACAGGCGACCAATGGCAGAGTGGCAGGTATGCCACAGAAGCCATCAGTCCTCGTCATCGCGAATGCCGCTGCCGGGTCGGCGTCCGATGAGGACGTGGACTTCGTGCTCAGTGAGCTGCGGGAGCGTGCCGAAACTGAGGTCGTGATCCCGGACGACGGCGAAGCGATGGCGCAGGCGCTGCGATCGGCAGAAGGGCGCGACGTGGTGGTCATGGGCGGTGACGGTTCGCTGAACTGGGTGCTGGGCACTTGCGTGGAGCACGACCTCTTCGGTGGGATCGGAACGATCGGACTGGTGCCGATGGGCACCGGCAACGACTTTGCCCGCGGGATGGAACTTCCCCTCGATCTCGCCGATGCGGTGAGGGTGGCCCTCGAAGGCACGCCGCACGACTGCGATCTCCTGGTTGATGAGGACGGAAACGTGGTGATGAACGCAGTGCACGCAGGGATCGCCGCGAAAGCGACCGGCAACGCGCAATCGATGAAGGGTGCCTTGGGGATCGGGGCCTACGCCATCGGTGCGTTGCAGGCGGGCATGAGCACCAAGGGCTGGGAGGTGGCGGTCTGGGTCGACGGAGAAGAAGTGCTGGACGAAGACCACGATGCCCTGATGGTCACCGTCGCCGTGGGGAGTTCGATCGGCGGTGGCACGTCCGTCGCGCCCGACGCGGAAGCGACCGACCGCAAGGCCGACGTGATGATCGCGACCGCCCTGGGCGCATGGGACCGGCTGACCTTCGCCGCCGATCTACGCAGGGGCACCCACGTCGAGCGCGACGACGTGCAGATCGTGCAAGGCACAGAGGTAGCCATCCGAGCTGTAGACCGCGGAGAGAAGGTCTTGGTCAACGCGGACGGTGACGTGGGCCAGGAATACACCGAGCGCACCTGGGCCCTCCGACCCCGCGCTTGGGTATGCCGAGCGCCGGACGCCTGATCCGTCAGGTCCGCTCCCGGCTGCGAATGCCGGGCAGTTTCGGGTCCAGCCATAAGGCCAGAACGGCCAGGCCCAGCATGAGGCCAGAGATGACAACGGAATTGACCGCTATCAGCGAGTATCCCAGCTCGCCAGCGTCGATGAACGGGTAGGGGTACCAGTCAACGAAGGCCCCTCGAACCAACGTATAGACCAGCCACAGGACCGGGACCACGAGGAACGGGCCGAGGTCGGCGCGGTGCACGCGGTTGCGAGGGCCGAACGCCAGCCAACCGATGAGAGCGAAGAGGGGAACGATGACGTGGAGCAGGCGGTCGGCGAGCAAATCTGCCCCACTCAAGTTCAGCAATGGTCGAAGCAGGAAAAAGTGCACGATGCCGCCCCCAAAGCAGATGACCACGGCGTTTAGCCGGAGCGCGCGCCACACGAGTCCATCGCGATCCGGTTGGGTTACCTGCATGAGGGCGACCAGCGCTACCAGGACGTTGCTCCAAATAGTCAAGTAACTGAAGAATCTGACGACCCGAGTGGCCAGCCCCGGCGGATCGGTCTGATCCAAGATAGCATTTCCCTGAACGACGAGCACAAGTTGCAAGACCACTGCGAAGCTGGCAACGACAGCCGTCAGCGCGTGGAACGCGCGGGCACGGCTCCTTGCATCGGACATACGGACCTCCGGTGTTACGCCTGACGCGGTCGATAACGACGGCCCGACGTGGGTGCACCCAGAGGGGTCGAACGTTTCGCAGAGTGTAGCCGTGGCCCCCGAAGTCGATCGCCGCGCGCAGAGCGAACGAGTCGATCGCACGAGGAGAGACTTAAACAAGGCAGAGTGGCGGGATGCACTACATCGGCCTCGATCTCGCCTGGGGCGAGAAAAAGCCCACCGGGGTCGCGGTCATCGACGCCGACGGGCGCTTGCTGCACGTCTCGTCCCAGACCGACGATGCCAGCATCGTCACGGTCCTGTCGGCATACGCCGAGGGTCCGTGTCTGGTCGGGGTCGACGCCCCGCTCATCGTGACCAACCCGACCGGCAACCGACCGTGCGAAAAGGCGTTGAACCAGGACTATCGCGCCTTTCAGGCCGGCGCTCACCCGTCGAACACTGGCAAGCCGGAGTTCTCAAACCAGCCCCGGGGTGCGCGTTTGTCCGCTGCGATGGGCCTCGACATGGACCCACACTCCACAGCGCAGCGTCGCGCCATTGAGGTTTACCCCCACCCGGCGACCATCGCGTTGTTCCACCTCGGGCGGACCCTGAAGTACAAGCAACGCGCGGGTCGGACCGCGACCGATCTGCGGCTAGCCCTTCTGCAGTTGATGCACCTCGTCGAGACGCTCAAGAGCGCGCAGCCCCCGATCCGCGTCGTCGACCACCAAGGCTGGCGCGACCTGTTTGCCCAGGTGGAAGCGGCTCAGCGCAAGAGCGAACTGCGCCGTGTCGAGGACCAAGTCGACGCGGTGATCTGCGCATACGTCGCGATGTATGCGCAAATGCGTCCGGACGACACCACCATCTACGGCGACTTCGAAACCGGCTACATCGTCACCCCCAGTTTGCCGCAGGACCATGAACCCTCGACCGATCCGCACCCCAGCATTGACTCCCCGGCTCGCCAGGCGGTGCGACTGTTCGAGGAGCAGCGGCCCGCGATTCTTGGCGTGACCGATGCCTACACCGACCTGGTCACGGCGATGCTGGACGACGCGGGCATCAACTACCTCAGCGTCTCTGGGCGCACCAAAAGCGTGGCGTCGTTCGCCGTCAAAGCCCACCGACGTGTGGA
>JBBSVB010000196.1:0-5350 GCA_038233875.1 Actinomycetales bacterium
CGGCGCTGCGGTCCATGCAGGACAGGTCTACGACGTCGTCGCCAACTTTAATGCTCACCGCGTCAAGGATCGCAAACGTATCGAGTGAGTCTCCGGGCAGATCACAGTAGGCCGCGGCATACACCTGGGTGTCGTCATCGACCTTCGGAGCGGCCACGATTCGCCGTCGCAGGGCGTAGTCGATGTCCGCGGTTTTGGCCAGCGCCAACCCATCGACGAAGGGAGCGGGCGTGCCATCGACGAGACCAAACCCACCGGTGTAGGCAGCGTCGACGACGGCCGCATCGACCTGCTCGCTCACCGGATCGTCTGGGTTTTGAAGCAGCACCGCCGCGACTCCCGCCGCAAGCACTCCAGCGGCCGGTAGCGCCCAGCGGGCGGCCCGGCGACGTTGGACCGCTGGCCGTATGGCAGCACAGTCAGTGAGCAGCGACTCGGGATCGGGAGGTGTGAACGACTCGGCCACCTCGGCCAACAGCGGGGACAGCGCTCCCAGGTCGTCCACACCCAGCGCGTCTTGCGCCTGGTGGCCCGCAGTCGCGGTCGCCCGTTCACTGATCCCTAGGGCGGCCGCACATTGAGTGAGGGACTGGCCGTGATGGGCCGCCAGCACCGCGACGGCACGCTGGCGGCCAGTCATCCCCAGCAGTGGGTCGCGCAGGTGAGAGTCCTCGGACGTCGGCCGCCCGAACTCGGGCTTCGTCGCATGCTCCGGCGCATCGCTGGGCTTCGTCATGAGGCCGGTCTGCGCTCGCTTTCCGCCTGGACGATGGCGTACGAACCGGGTCGCGACAATGGATCGGACGAAGGATTCGGGTGCGGACCCGGAGCGCTTCCACGTCGTTTGTGCCTGGGATAGGGCACCGACCAGAAGGTCGTGGGCAGCGGCTTCATTGTGGGTAAGCAGGGCTGCGGTGCGAAACAAAGACGGCCCCCGCGAGCGCACAAACGCCTCGAAGTCTGAGGTCGTCCGTGGGTTGGCCATAGTGGGGGGAGATGTTACGCCGCAGGCCCCGAGGGGAGGATCTGTGGCCCGCGGACGCCAGCGTCGTCAAAGGCTTCCTTGACGCGGATGCGCACCTCGCGCGCCACCCCGAACTGCTCACCGGGGTGACATTTCGCGATGATCCGCAACGTCATCACCCCACCGGAGACCGACTCCACCCCGGCGACCAGGGGTACCTCGATCAGCGTTTCCTCCCAGCGTTCCTCGGCATACATCGTCGCGACGACCTCACTGAGCAAGGGCATGAGCTCGCCGGGATCCTCGTTGTAGTCCACCGGGACATCGATGTATGCCGCGGCCCACCCTTGACTCCTGTTGCCGATGCGTACGATCTCGCCGTTGCGAATGAACCACACGACGCCGTTAGCGTCACGGACCCGAGTGATGCGCAGCGTGACCTCTTCGACGGTCCCGATCGCTTCGCCGGTATCGATGACGTCACCAACGCCGTACTGGTCTTCGATGACCATAAAGATGCCCGATAGGAAGTCCTTAACCAACGACTGAGCGCCGAATCCCAACGCCACGCCTCCCACTCCGGCCGAGGCCAGCAGAGGCCCGAGCGGCAAACCCACCTCGGCCATGATGGTCAAGATGGTGATCAGGGAGATGACGAAGGCGGAGACGCTGCGTAACAACGAGCCCAAGGTCAGTGCCCGCTGGCGGCGACGCTCCACGTCCGCCCCGGAGGCTGCGATCAGAACCTTGCCGATGGTGCGATCTTGTCGGCGGCTCTCGAATCGCATGATCATCGCACGTTCCATGCCGCGGATAGCCCGGCGGACGAGCCACCGGATGACGAGTGCGGCGAGGATGATGACGATGATGCGCAGCGGTGGGCCTAAGAGCCACTCACCGAATTCGGTCCAGGTTGCGAACGGCATACCCGCTATTCTGGCCCACTGAGCACGGCAGACCTGACAGACTGCACCTTCTCGACACGTTCTGCACCCCAGCGAGAAGGACCCCGACGTGACCCACTCTCTGCCCGATGGGTTGAGCCAACTGGCCCAGGCGTATGGCGTTGCGACCGAATTCTGGGATTGGCAGGGCAACCATCGGCCCGTCTCGGCGCAAACGGTGCGCGCGGTTCTCCAAGCGCTGGGGGTCGATGCGGGCGACGAGGCGACGATCAAAGAGTCGCTGCGGTCAACGCACGAGGCTCCGTGGCGTCAGCTGGCTCCCACGGTGGTCGTTGCTCGCCAAGGAACCGTGCCCCGGGTCCATTTGCACGCGGGCACGGACGTCAGTTTTGAGCTGAGGTTGACCACCGAGGCCGGCGACGTTACGAACATCGCCGTGCTGGATGAGCTGCGACCGTGCCGCAGCGTCGATGGCGCAGACGTGGTGCGCTACACCGCTGACCTGCGGTCCGATCTGCCCCTGGGATGGCACCGCCTGGCGGTCACCGATGCCGCCGGGTCAAGCGCAGCCACCGTGCTGGTCATTTATCCGTCTCGACTGGATCTGCCCCCGACGCTGTCTAGCGACGGCGACCAGCAGTGGGGTCTGATGACGCAGTTGTATGCGATGCGCTCGGAGAAGTCCTGGGGCACCGGGGACCTCGCCGACCTCGCGGACGCCGGGGCGTGGGCCGCCGGTTTAGGTGCCGACTTCGTGTTGGTCAATCCCCTGCACGCGGCGCAGGTCCGAGCGCCCATCGAGCCGTCGCCGTACTTGCCGACCACCCGCCGCTTCGTCAGCCCGTTGTATATACGGGTCGAAGACGTGCCCGAGGTGGCCTACCTCTCCAGCGCCGAGCGGCAGTTGATCGAGTGGCATGCCGACGACGCTCAGTCCTACCTCGAGCTCGACCATCTTGATCGGGACGGCTCATGGACCGCCAAAGAGGCGGCGCTTCGGATGATCTACCGCCAGCCGAGATCGCTGCGTCGCCAGCGTGCCTTCTATGCGTTCTGCGAGCAGGGCGGCGACTCGTTGCTGGACTTCGCGACCTGGTGCGCGTTGTCCAAGGAGCACGGGGCCTTCTGGCACGAATGGCCGAAGGGGCTCCGCGACCCGGCCAGCCCCGCCGTCGCGGAGTATCGCGTCGCACACGCGGTCGAGATCACGTTCTACTGCTGGTTGCAATGGGTCACCCGGGACCAACTACGCCAAGTGCAGTTGGATGTGCGCGATGCTGGCATGGGCATCGGAGTGGTCCACGACCTCGCCGTGGGAGTCCACCCCCAAGGCGCCGACGCGTGGGCCTTGGCGCACACCTTGGCTCGCGGCGTGACCGTCGGTGCGCCGCCGGACCAGTACAACCAGCTCGGTCAGGACTGGAGCCAGCCGCCCTGGCAACCGACGGCACTCGCCGACGCTGGCTATGCGCCCTACCGCGAGATGATCCGGAACGTGCTGCGCGACGCGGGCGGCCTGCGCGTCGACCATGTGATTGGTCTCTTCCGTTTGTGGTGGATCCCCGAGGGCCTGCGTGCCGACGAGGGCACCTATGTGCGCTACGACCACCAAGCGATGATCGGCATCTTGATGCTGGAGGCCCACCGGGCGGGTGCGGTGATTGTGGGCGAGGACCTCGGGACGGTCGAGCCGTGGGTGCGTGACTACCTGAGTGAGAGCGGCATCCTCGGCACATCAATCCTGTGGTTCGAGCGCAACGAGCACGGCCCCATCCCACCGGAACGATTCCGCGAGCTGTGCCTGGCCACCGTGACCACGCACGACCTGCCGCCCACCGCAGGCTATTTGAGCGGTGTGCACATGGAATTACGACGCGACCTCGACCTCCTAACGCGCACTTGGGAGGCAGAGCTTGCCGAGGACGAGGACGCTCGGGAGGAGGTGCTGGACCTGCTTCGGGAGCGAGGTCTGCTGCGTGAGGGAGCCGATGTTGCCGAGCAGGTCGTGGCGCTACACCGTTATTTGACGTGGGCACCGGCCAAGCTGATCGGTGTTTCGGTCTCCGACCTAGCCCAAGATGTGCGGATCATCAACCAGCCGGGCACCCACGAGGAGTACCCGAACTGGCGGGTGCCGTTGGCTGGCCCCGAAGGCAGGCCTATGTTTCTGGAGGAGCTTTTTGCTCGGTGCAGCGCACGCCGCGTAGCTCGCGCCGTCACCCGTCGAACCTAGGCGTCCTTGCTCGTTACCGGCTAGCTTTCGTCGTCCCGGCAGTCACCTACTGGCTCAGCGACGCATAACGGGGCCAACGGGAGTCCGCACGCCGATCGGCTACTGGGACGATCGACAGGGTCGACTCCCGGTGTGACGTCCGCCGGGACACACCTTGGCGGTCAGGTGGTCTTGTGGGCGACGGCGAAGGTGCGCAGGAAGGGGAAGACGGTGCCGTAGGTGCGGCGCGGGTACGCCTGGCGCAGGAGGGCAGCGTACTCAGCGCTAAAGGCGTCGGCCTCGTCGTCGCTCAGAACTTCGAGAACGGGCCGCAAGCCGGTGCCACGGACCCACTCCAGGACCGGGTCGTCGCCCTGCAGGACGTGTAGGTACTGCGTCTGCCAGACGCCAACCTGCAGGCCCTGCGCGGTCAGCAGATCGAGGTAGGTCTCGGGTTCGGCGACCGTCAGAGCGCCGCGGAGCACGCCCTGCAGTCGACCATGCCACCGCGGTGAGTCGGCGAGGTCGCGCATCAGTCGGTGCGACGGAGCGTCGAAGTTCGCCGGCACCTGAAAGGCGATCCAGCCGCCCTCATTGAGCTGCCCGGCCCATTGGGTGAGGAGTTCGGTGTGCTGCGGCACCTACTGTAGAGCTGCGTTGCTGACCAAGACGTCGACGCCAGTTGCGTCGACTTCCTCCGCAGCCTTGACCGTGAAGTCCGCCCCCCGGCCGACGGGTGCCCCGCCGATCATCTCCGGCGAGGAGTCCAGACCGAGAAGCGTTGTCGCCGGCCAGCGCTGCGCCAGCGTAACGGTGAGCTCGCCGGTCCCACAGCCGACATCGATGACCGTGCCGGGTGACTCCGCACCGATCTGCGCGACCAGGTCGAAGAAGGGCCGGCTCCGATGGTCGGAGTAGCGGGCGTACTGCGTGGGGTCCCAGCGCATGAGATCTCCGGTCTCTTGAGGTCGAGAGAGTTTATCTCGACGTCAAGAGAATTTCTAGGCTTGTGCGGATGGACTCGGTGGAACGAGATCGTGGTGGCCTGGGGCTTGCAGGGGGAGGGAATCTCAGCCTCCGAGGTTGCGCAATGGTGCGGTGAGGGCGTGAGCGCGCGCGAGGTGCGACGCCTCGCTCAAGGGGTTGCTGACCACAGCGACGTGGGTCAGAGCGAGACCGGGCCGGGTGTGGCACCGGTTCCGGATGACTGGCTAGGCACTACGGGCCAGGAGCAGCGGGCTGGATGAGCGTGGCCAGGCTGGGCCCGGA
>JBBSVB010000197.1:0-5317 GCA_038233875.1 Actinomycetales bacterium
CATCACCATCAGCCACTTCATCACCATCGAGACTTTGCACGGCCGCAAAGGCGACGTCATCGCTGATCGACACGTCGGCGGCGCCCTCTTCAGCGTCGAAGGCCTCGGTGCTCGCTTGTCGGGTCTGCCCCGACTTGCTCGACCGGCCCGATTCGCTGCCAGTCAGCACATCCTCAAGGGGCAACTCTTGGTCGCCCTCAATCGGCGAGGCGTTGCTGTCGTCCGCTTCCGGCACCGGCGCAGCCCCCTTGCGGCGTCGGCCGCCCGTTTGCCCGCGGCGTCGGCTGCGTTCGCGCATCGAGGAGATCAAGTCGTCGGGACCGTCTATGCCAGCGCCGAACACGGCGGAAGCTGGGGTGCCCGCGGGCAGGCTCTGCTCGTCTTCGCTTAACCAGCGGGCTTCGTCGTCGATGGCTTCCACCGATCGCGCGGCCACATCGAAACTCCATGAGGCATGCCGCATTCTCTGCCCCGCCATGAACTGGACCTGCACCGACCACTGGCCGCCGTCGGGACGCCGCGAATCCCAGGTCACGTGGTCGAGATTCACTCCACGGGCCTGCAGTCGATCGCGGACCCGCGCTTCCAAGGTGGGTGCGGGGCCGCTGCGGTCATGGGTGCGCACCACGCACGCACTGCCCAGTCGGGCCACGTGAGCGCGCTCGGCCAGGATCGGGCCCTCATACCGCTGGACCCGCTCCACCGTCCATCCGGTGCTTTCGGCCACTTCCTCAGCGGTGAGGCCTGCGCGGATATGCGTCTGGACCTCACGGGGAGTCGCGGCAGTGGTGCGCGGGGCTGAATGGACCGCCGACTGCCTCAGGGCAGCCCGCAGACGCTCATCTGCGGCCACGATGAAGTCTGTCCCGTCGGTGGCTGTGACCACCAGATGGGTGCCGTCCTCGTGCAGCCCGGTGAACCGGAGCTGGTCCATGCGATGTCTCCTCGCGATGTCCTGATGATGGTTTTGCGTCTTCTCGTGGCGACTCTGCCACCAACACGTACGTGCAGCGAATATGCCACGCCGCGCGCACTGCCACAGACGGGCGGTACCTTTGGCCCCACCATGGTGGCCTCCAGCACTGAGTTGCAGCTTGCACTCGATCTCATTGGGGTCTTTGTTTTTGCCCTTTCCGGCGCGCTGATCGGCGTGCGCAAACACCTGGATCTGGTCGGGGTGGCAGTCCTGTCGTGGGTCGCCGGTTTGGGGGGCGGCATGATCCGCGATGTCTTCCTGGGGGACTTGCCTCCGGTCGGGCTCAGTGACTGGCGGCTCACCGCCGCAGCGCTAAGCGCCGGTTTGTTCGTTTTCGCGGTGCACTCGCGGCTGATGGAAGCGCGCGCGAAAGGTGGCGGTTCGCGAGTGCGGATCGGCCTCGTCACACGCTTGGTCCGCGTGCTGGACGCCGCCGGGCTGGCCGTATTTTCCGTGGGGGGAGCGCTAAAGGCCGTCGCCTTCGGGGCCACGCCCTTGGCTGCGGTCCTGATCGGCGTGATCACCGCAGTCGGGGGCGGCTTGCTGCGCGACGTGCTGGTCCGCGAGGTGCCCGAGGTGTTGCGACGCGAGTTGTATGCCGTCCCGGCCCTGATCGGTGCCTGCAGCGTGGTCATTGCCTTCAACGCGGGGTACCTGGCCACCTGGGTCGTCTGGGGATCGGTCATCCTGGTCTTTGTCATCCGTATCGTTGCCGTCGTCCTCGACCTCAACGCACCCACCGCTATGCGCACAGGAGATCACTGATGAATCAGCCGCTGGCCGAGCCCGCCGAAGAAGTCGAGCCCACCGAAGAAGCCGACCCCATTGCTGAGGCTGAGGCGCTCGCAGTGGAGGCGGCCGCGTTGAGCCCTTACGACGCAGTGGTGCTGCTGTCCTTCGGCGGCCCAGAAGCACCTGATGAGGTCATGCCGTTTCTGCGTCAGGTCACCGGCGGACGTGGCATCCCGGACGAGCGTCTGGCTGAGGTCGCCGAGCACTACCACCACTTCGGCGGCAAGAGCCCGATCAACGACCTCAATCGAGCTTTGTTGTCCGATCTGGGGGCTGAGTTCGCCCGACGTGAGCTCAGCATCCCGTTGCTGTGGGGCAACCGGAACTCCGCACCCTTCATCACCGACACCCTGCGCGAGGCCCACCAGAAGGGCATGCGCACCATCCTGGTGATCACCACCAGCGCGTACTCGTGCTACTCCTCGTGTCGGCAGTACCGCGAAGACCTCGCTGGTGCCCTAGGCACGTTGGCCGACGAAGGGCTGGCGCTCGCGGTCGACAAGATCCGCCCGTACTGGAACCACCCAGGCTTCGCCGCCACCAACGTCGCCCTGATCACCCAAGCCGTCCATGAGATGCACGACGCAAACCCCGAGGCCCCCTTGCCGCGCGTGGTCACCGTGACTCACTCCATACCTGACACCATGGACGAAACCTCCGGCCCCGGCGACGAAGAGGGCCACCTCTACCGGGAGCAGCACGAGCGGCTTACCGAGGCCATTGGCGACGAGGTCAGCGCGACGATGGGCCGCGAAGTAGCGACCGATTTGGCCTACTGCTCGCGCTCGGGCCCCCCAACGCAGCCGTGGTTGGAGCCGGACATCAACGACCACCTGCGCGAGTTGCACGCACAAGGCGTGACCTCCGTTGTCGTCGCACCGATCGGTTTCGTGTCCGACCACATGGAGGTCGTCTTCGACCTCGACACCGAGGCCCGCGAGACCGTAGACGAGTTGGGTATGACGATGACTCGGGTGCCTACCGTCGGTACGGACCCGCAGTTCGTCAGCGGACTGGTCGACCTAGCGGTGGAGCGCGCTGCGCTGGCCCGGCAGGAAAGCCCCCACCAGCCCGCCTGGCCCGACCCGACACCGCGGCCTGTGGTCTGTCGACCCGGCTGCTGCCCCAACCTGCGACTGGCCAAGCCGGCCTGTTGCGGACAGGACTGAATTCGTGCACTTTGACGTGCCTGGCCTCGTGCTGCCGGATGAGGCACTGTGCCGCGAGCTTCGTGAGCTGGCCATCGAAGTAGCCATAGAGGCGGGCCGGTTCGTCCGCGAGGATCGGCCCGCGTCTGTGCACGTGCGCAGCACCAAGGCCACCGATCTCGATGTGGTCACCATCATGGACACCCAATGCGAGGCCCTGCTCCGGGCGAGCATTTTGGCCGAGCGACCCGACGACGCGGTGCTCGGCGAAGAAGGCGGGATGACCGGTGGCACCTCCGGGCTGACGTGGGTGCTCGACCCCATCGACGGCACGGTCAACTACCTCTACGACATCCCGGCGTATGCAGTGTCGGTGGCGGTAGTGGCCGGTGATCCGAGCGTGGACGGGGCGTGGACCCCCGTGGCCGGTGCAGTCTTCAACCCCGGCGTCGACGAGATCTTCGATGCTCACCGCGGCGGTGGTGCCCGGCTGTCACCCGCCGGGCAGTCAACCTTCCCTCGGCCCCGGGCGTTGACCGCGCCCGAGCCGGAATCGCTCGCACGAGCGCTGGTGGGCACCGGGTTCAGTTACGACACGACCAGGCGCCGTGCACAGGGTCTCGTGGCCACTGCGCTGCTTCCTCAGATCCGCGATCTGCGCAGGATGGGTGCCGCGTCATTGGACCTGTGCGCGGTGGCCGCTGGGCGACTCAACGCCTACTACGAGCGAGGATTGCAGCCGTGGGACATGGCCGCCGGGGCCCTCATCGCCGCCGAAGCCGGGGCCCTGGTTTCAGGCCTCGACGGTCCGGCGTCGGTTGAGCTGATCGTGGCTGCGCCACCCGGAGTGCACGCATCACTACGCACCGCTTTGCGCGACGCACTCCAGGATGTCTGCGCGTGACTCAACCGGCGCACGAGCGTCGAATCGTCAAATGGGGGTCTGATGCGGCACAATCCCCGCGCACCCACAAATATGCACTCACAAATCGGCCTGGGCCGACGGGCACAAATTCGGCCCGCTCAGCGTTCACAGGCACATGCACTGCAATCGGCCCAAACCGGCCGAGAGAATCAACGTACTCAGGGAGGACCGGCCACTGATATGGCAACCGACTACGACGCACCGCGCAAGTCCGAGGACGACGTCAACGAGGACTCACTCGAAGAGTTGAAAGCGCGCCGGGCCAACAAATCGGCAAGCGCCGTCGACGTCGACGAGACGGAGCAGGCCGAGGGCTTTGAACTGCCCGGGGCCGACTTGTCCGGCGAAGAGCTGTCCGTGCGGGTGCTGCCGCGCCAGAACGACGAGTTCACGTGCTCCAAGTGCTTCTTGGTGCACCACCGCAGCCAGTTGGCTTCTGAGTCCAAGGGCTTCTTGGTCTGCAGCGAGTGCGCGGCCTGATCGCGAGCTGGTGGTGAGCACCCGCGCAGTCCCTGTCCTCATTTGTATGGGTGATGGGTCTTCGTATGCGGCTCTGCCAGCAGGGGCACACCCCGGCGACGCCGGTCTCGATCTGCGCGCAGCCGCCCCAGCGACGTTGACGCCTGGAGCGCGAGCCACGATTGGCACTGGAGTCTCGCTCGCGTTGCCCCACGGCTACGCGGCGTACGTGCTGCCTCGCTCGGGCTTGGCGGCCCGCCACGGCATCACCGTCCTCAACGCCCCAGGCACCATCGACGCTGGATACCGAGGGGAAATCGCCGTCACCTTGCTCAACACCGACACCACGCACACTTTCACCGTCCAGACCGGCGATCGGATCGCACAAATCGTGCTGCACCCGATCCATAGTCCGTCCTTCACCCAGGTCGATCGCCTGCCGGGGAGCGCACGGGGCATCGGTGGGCACGGATCCACCGGTGGTTTCGGCGCTACCCCTTCCACACACCAAAGCAAGGACTGACCCAAGCCAGTGGGACTTTTCAGCAAGCGCACCCGCGCCACCATTTCTGACGACGATGACTTCACGCCACCGGAGCCACCACCGGGGGTGCCGGGGGTTGACCGCGATTGGGACCGCGCCGTCGACGGGCCGTTCGACATCTCCGAGGTGCGCGACAAGTCCGCTCGCCTCGACCTAGGTGCCATTGCCATTCCCGCGATGGAGGGCATGGAGTTGCAGGTCAACCTCGAAGAAGGCACCCACCGGATGACTGGGGCGACGTGCATTTTCTTGGGGCACTCCATGCAGGTGCAGGCGTTCGCCGCTCCGCGTTCCAGCGGCATCTGGGACGACATCCGAGGCGAGATCGTGACTGCGATCCAGGGGTCGCAAGGTGCGGTCACCGAGCAGAGCGGGGTGCTGGGGCACGAACTGATCACCCGTTTGCCGAGTCGCACGAGCGCCGGAGACGTGACCTACACCCCCGCCCGATTCTTCGGTATCGACGGCCCCAA
>JBBSVB010000198.1:0-5291 GCA_038233875.1 Actinomycetales bacterium
CTTGTCGTCGAGTGGGCCAGTCCGAGGAACTGGCACCGGCAGGCCGCAAGTGCTTCCACCCTCCCGGTCCTGGAGATCGCAGACCGCGACAAGGTGCCCTTCCCAGGCTTTGACCGAGTCCTCCTGCGGTTCCACGAACTCCAGGAGATGGTCGCCGACCGCCGCTACGCGGACTGGCGGGCGGCCTTGTCTGAGGTACAGGGCATCTACCTGATCACCGACTCCTCGACGGGGCGCCAGTATGTCGGAAAGGCTGACGGCGGAGAGAGGATCCTGGGCCGGTGGATGACCTACGCGCGTGACGGCCACGGCGGAAATGTCGCGCTGCGAGAACTCACCAAGTACGCAGTGAAGGACGGCGTGGCGCAGAAGGATCACGCCCGGCATTACGTGTTCAGCCTTCTGCGCGTGTTCGGTCCGTCGACCTCATCCTCGGAGGTGGATGCGGCCGAGTCTCACTACAAGAACGCGCTGATGACCCGGACGTTCGGGCTCAACAGAAACTGACTTGCGACGACTTGGTCACTCGTCGGCCACCAGCCCTACCCGAATCCCTTCGAACGGCCAGGTAACGAAGAGCACTCCTGCCAGCGAGATCAGAATCTCCGCTTCCCCGCCCGCCTCGTCGGGATCCTTGACGACGAGCGCGAGTGGTGGGCCCTGTCTCCCCGACTCCGATCGATACACGCGGAGCCGGGACGCTGCCTCGCTTTCAGGTGGACGCCGCCTCATATCCCAGTCGCGCGCCGTGATCAGTTCCGAGCGAATCTGCTGGATCTCGTCGGTCTCGGGCACGCACTTCATATAGAGGCATGCCGCCAGAAACGCGTGCTTCAGCAGAGCAAGGCCCCACCTCCGAGGGTCGGGCGGGCTGTAGGTGATCTTGGCTGTGCCGGACCGAAGCATCTCGACGGCCTCATCGGGGAACGAACCGTCGAACAGCAGGATCACCTCGTTGCCATCTGTTTCCTTCAGGAGGCGGACGTTCGGCACTCGACGGTGCCCGGGGATGTCGCCGTCGTGGTTGAACGACACCCGATGAATGGTGTGGTCGAACCAGTGCTCCAGTTCGACCTCGACGCGAGACCCAAGTCCGTTGTTGCACGGAGCGCACGTCGCGGTCATGACAGACCCGCCCAGCGCGGCCTGGGGGACGTGCTCTCGTGCTGTGGCGGGGTCGAGACAAATGGGGCACATCGGCTCACCCTCGCGTCCGAACCGCCCTGGGTTGATCGTGTCCACGAAAGTGAGGCTGCCCGGCTCGTACGCGCGGGTCGAGGCGAAGTCGCGGACGGAACCATCCGGCATCCTCATCGAGAACTCCGTGATCGCGCTCCAGCCGCGCTCGCCACCCGCTGCACGTCTGCCCGCGGCGTGGGCAATCTGCATCCGCGTTGACGGTGACCCGGCCTGCTCGTCGTCCTTGCTGCTCAATGGCGCTCCCTTTGACTCGCTGACCATTGTTCGCCCGTGCCGGGCCATGCGGCGCACGCCTCGCCAGACGTTCGCGAGGACGTCCAATCCGTTGATACCCCGCCGTCGCCCCGAGGCGGGGAGGACGAACGCGCGCAACCATCAGCGAGTGATCTGGCTGGCCAGATAGATGGATATCTGGAAAGGCACCTAGACAGATATGTCGATATCCGCGGCGGCAGCTGCCGTCGGACTCGCGGCACAGGGACACGGACACACGAAAGCGCAACGACGTCGGTTCGCATGTGAGCAGCAACGCGGCGCAGCCGGACACCACACAACCAAGAAGCCTAATCACGCCGAGGCAGGACGCTTGATCCCCGCCTAACCAGCAGCCAGGAGCCACAAGATGCCGAACCTCTGCCCGAACAACATCTGGAATCACACCGACGGCTGCACGTGTGCACGCAACGCCGCCCGCAGCCCAGGGTGGGTTACCGGCGAGCCCGGCGAGCCGTGGCCTGGCGCCGATCATGACCCCGTGGACGTCGCCGAGACTCAGGTCGAGATCGAAGTCGTGCCGTTCTTCGGCCCCGGGGGTCGCCAGATCGACGTGCCCTTTGAGAAGAGCATGTCGTGGAGGGGGGCGGCAGGTCCGTTCAACTTCGATGACGGGACCTTCAACAGGGACGGCGTGCCTGGCCACGTGATCCGTGAGGCCGAGGCAGGCGGCAGGGAGCCTGGCCGGCTCCCGAAGTTCAGCGACCTGACCACGGACGAGCGGGCAGAGATGCGATCGACGGTGCTGGCACAGATCGCCACGGAGCGTGGCGTTGCATCGCTAACGTTCGCGGAGACGGAGGCGCTCCACCGCGAGGTCGAGCAGAGGATCCTTGCAGTCTTCGCGGCCGACTACGAGGCACTTTCGCTACGTGTGAGGGAGCGGGCGCAAGCCGAGGACAGGGCTGAAGCGGAATCGCAACGTGCCGCCGAGCAGTCGCGGATCGAGTTCGAGGAGTTCGTCGCGACGGTCAACGACGAGCACTTCGAGGAGGCAAAACAGATCGCCTTCCGGACACCGCGAAGGGCCGACAAGTCGGAGCGCGACTACGCGGAGGCTCTCCCGCTCGCTCGCCGAATGGTCGTCGAGCAGGCGATCGCGGCGCGGGACCTGATCGCGCATTGGCGCCGTGGTGACAAAAGCCCGATCACTGCCAAAGAAGAGGCCAAGGCGTTGAAGCAGGTACGTCGGGAGGACGGGGGTTGACCGTCGCATCGTGCGTGTCCGGCGGCTGTTGCACAACTGTCCGGTGGACTCACGACGATCAGGCACGGCCGATGACCGTGATCGGAACGGTCCGCATCGCGTCCGGCGAGGTAGCCGAGACGACTCGTATGCCAGGCCCTCGTCGCCGGAGGCTTCAGGGTCGCGGCGTGACGCCTACTCGACGCTGCGATCGCGTGACCAGTCAACCTGCGGCTCCCGGATCTTGGTCTCCGGCACGGTGAGAATGCGGTTCCCGTCCGGCGCCGCTGCACGCGCCCATGCCCACCAGACGCCGTCGGCGTCGAGCCGCCACTCCGCGATCATCGCGAAGCACCATTCACCGTTGGCTAGAACCTCTGCGTCGGTATCTGCGGTGAGCACACGGACGGTCTCGCTCATGGGGGGATCCTGCCGGTCGGCCGGGCGATGAGGACCACCATCACACCCGCCGCCGACAGCGCCCCCGGGTGCCGGGACTTATGCCGGATCGTTCAGAGTTCGAAGCGCGACGCATCGCGGCTGACCCGACCCGATCGGCTGAAACACTCAACGGTCTGATGCCTTTCGTTGGCGTCACGTGCAGATCAGTGGTGCGCTGGGCCAACGGGTGACGTGTCCAAGTGGCCACCAGATCGTGGCTGCCCGGGCGGTGCGCACTCAGGTATTTGATGAACGGCCAAGTTCGGCCCAGCGGGGCAGGATCGCTAGATCGGGAGAACGCCGATCTCGGAATCCAGGTCCGCCATCGACAATCCAGCGTGCGCTGCGAGCCATTTTGAGCCGGATGTGACGGACCGCTCGGCAACCCGAACCAAGTGCTTCACCGTGGATGCATCCCAATCCACGCCGCCCTCGTGGGCAACTTCGTTTCGCGCAGCAAAGAGGGACGGGAAGCGCAGCGCATCTGCAGCGTCCGATGGTGTCGCGATGTGCAGAAACGCGCTGCACCGCCAAGGCTTGCCACGTCTTGCCAGTCGCTTCAAGTCGGCTAGGAGTGCCTTCTGGCTCTTGCTCGTCTCGGTGTAGATGCAGTGGGGTTCAAAGCGTCCACACCCTCCACCGCAAGACAGGTAGGCAATCCGCCGCGCGATCGCCATGACCTGCGACTCGTTTGTCGGTCTGTCGGAGCGTGAGAACAGGACTTCAACGGCAATGGAGGACAGGAGTATTCGCTGGTCGTCGTCCTGGCTGCGGAACCCGCGGTCGAGCAGCGTGACGGCTCGGAGCGCACGGCGTTCGCTGTCGCTGCGCGTTGCGGGTTGGGTTCCGATGATCGGGCCGAGCCATGCCGCAATTCGGTCGGACTCGATCTTGCTCAGCAGGCCCTCGTCGAATGCGAACTCGGGCCATCCACCGATGGCCTTCCACCCGGGCGCCGCGAGCGGAGGGTGTTGGTCGAATAGGACGATCCGGTCGCGGCGCCCTGCGGCGTGCTCGCCAACGAGCCCGAACCGATGGGCGTCGACGTTGACGGGGATATGCGGTCGCGTGGTGAATCGGAGTAGCGCCATCGCCTCGTCTGCAATCTGGTCCGTCCTTGCAGGATCTGGGCCAGAGATTTCAAGAGCGGCATCACGTCCCCATTCGGCGAGGGTGGCGCGGACCTCGTCGTGGGCGAAGGTCATCGGCTCGGTCGTGGGTACCCGTCCGAGAGCCGGCGCGACTTCAGCGGCGAGTGTCGAGGCGTCCACAAATCGAGCCGCGCCGAAGGCGAGCGGCCGTGCGAGAGTGATTCGCGGCATCTGGAAGTAGGTCTTGTTCACGGTGGGAGGTGGGAGGTGTGAGGTGTGAGGTTACGGGGTCACGTACTCGCGCAAGTCTGGATTGGCTAGCAGCAGCACGCGGTACGCCCGATGCGCCCCGCGGTCGAAGTCAACTGAGTCGGGAACCTCGTTCACTTCGTCAGGATCTGCTCCATCCACGGCGGCTCCCCACCTCTTCCCGGCATCCGTCCTGACTGACGAGTGACTCTCGTACAACCGGAACTCGTCGGCAACCTTGCCCATCGCCGTTCCGATACCGGAGCCTCGCAGAGCCTTTTGCAGCCAGATCGTCTCTACTCGGCGATCAGTTGGATCCGAGTCTCGACGTGTTTCAGGATCTACCGTTGCTGGGTCCTCGACGCTCAGGAACCCCACAAGGATGCGATCAGACTCGGGATGCAGCACCATCCCGAACCAGATCAGGCGGCTACCGAAGGGCCGCGCAACAGCCTCCCAGCGCATCTGTCCCGCGCCTGTCTCAATCGGTTCGTCCCAACCTTCGGCCAGAGTCCAGTCACCCTGATCGCTCACATGTCCTATTGAACGCTGCGAGTTCGTTTTGATACAACGACCCGCAGCAAGCGCCTTCCGCAGAATGGTCGGCTCGCATTGGGGCGATCGGCCCTGCAGGAGACCGCCAGAGGTAAGTAACGACCCGATCGCCAGGGGAAGGCATTCACAAGGCGCCGCGGAGACGTGCACTACACACTCGACCGGCGACCGTAGTTGCGCGTGGACCGTTAACGGCGTCCGTCTTGCAAGTGCAGTTGTGGGCCGTCGATGCCCGCGGCCCGGGCTTGTTGTGACCCGCCGGGCCGCCGTCATCGCGGCGAGCGTGGTAGCGGCGC
>JBBSVB010000199.1:0-5283 GCA_038233875.1 Actinomycetales bacterium
TCTGGGCTGCGCGGTCGCGGTGGCGCGGGCTTCCCCACCGGCATCAAGTGGCGCACCGTGCTGGGTGCCGAGTCGGACGTAAAGTTCGTCTGCTGCAACCTCGACGAGGGCGACAGCGGCACCTTCGCGGACCGGATGCTCACCGAGGGTGACCCGTTCACGCTGATCGAGGCGATGGTCATCACCGCCCACGCGGTCCGCGCGGGAGAGGGCTACGTCTACGTCCGCTCCGAATACCCCGACGCCATCGCAACGCTGCGTACGGCCATCGACATCGCCTACGCGCACGGCTACCTCGGTGAAAACATCCAAGGCAGCGGGCTGAGTTTCGACCTGCACGTGCGGGTCGGTGCCGGGGCCTACATCTGCGGCGAAGAAACCTCCATGCTCGACTCCCTGGAGGGCAAGCGCGGCGAAGTCCGGGCCAAGCCGCCGATCCCCGCCCTGACCGGCCTCTTCGGAAAGCCCACCGTGGTCAACAACCTGTTGAGCTTTGCGGCGATCCCGATGATCCTGGCCGACGGCGGCGCTGCGTATGCCGCGCTCGGCGTTGGCCGATCCCGGGGCACTCAGGTGTGCCAACTGGCTGGCAACATCGCCCGCGGCGGCATCGTCGAGGTCGACTTTGGCATCAGCATTCGCGAGTTGATCGAGGGCTACGGCGGTGGCACGCGCAGTGGCCGACCCGTCCGCACCGCTCAACTGGGCGGACCGTTGGGTGCCTACTTGCACCCCGATCAGTTCGATACCCCGATGGACTACGAGGCGCTGGCGGGCATCGACGCGATGGTGGGCCACGGCGGCATCGTGCTTTTCGACGACACCGTCGACATGTCCGGTATGGCTCGGTTCGCGATGGAATTCTGCTCGGCTGAGAGTTGCGGCAAATGCACCCCGTGCCGCGTCGGTTCGGTGCGCGGCGTCGAGACGATCGACCGTATTCGTGCCGGCCAGGATCGCGACAAAAACTTAGTGTTGCTACAAGACCTCTGCACCACCATGACCAAGGGCTCGTTGTGCGCCATGGGCGGTCTGACTCCCATGCCCGTGCTCAGTGCGCTCAAGCATTTCCCGGAAGACTTTGACGCGCCCCAAGGCATCGACGTCTCCGACCCAGCGCCCGGCAGTACTCTGCAGGCGACGCAGCACACCGGCATTTCTGAGCGGAGCACGACATGACACTCCAGGTCGATCGTCCAGCAGGCCCCATCGGTATGCCGATCGGCACCTCAGGTTCATCGCCCGGCGGAGCGGCGTACGCCCCGGAGATTGACTTCGGCACGCCCGCATTGCCCGGCCCAGCCGATGCCACCGTCACTATCGACGGCCGCGAAGTCCACGTGCCCACCGGCACATCGGTCATGCGCGCCGCCAAGCAAGCAGGCGTCGACATCCCGAAGTTGTGCGCCACCGACTCTCTCAAAGCGTTTGGGTCGTGCCGGTTGTGTCTGGTCGACGTCGAGGGCGGTCGCGGCACCCCTGCTTCCTGCACCACACCGTGCGCTGACGGAATGGTCGTGGCCACCGAGACCGAAGAACTCGCCGATCTGCGCCGCGGCGTCATGGAGTTGTACCTCTCGGACCACCCCGCCGACTGTGCGGGCTGTGCTCGCGGCAACTGCGAAATGCAAGAACTCGCTCAGCGCACGGGAGTGGCTGAGGTGCGCTACGGCATACCAGGCACTGGCGGTGAGACCAGCCGCGGGTTGCACAACCACGTAGATGGCGGGGCCGCGCTCGACACCTCCAACCCCTACTTCGACTACGACCCGCAGGCGTGCATCGTGTGCTCCCGATGCGTGCGGGCTTGCGCGGACACCCAGGGCACCTTCGCCCTGACCGTTGAAGGACGCGGATTCGACTCCCGCATTGCCCCCGGGCCGACCGACTTCCTGGGCTCCGAATGCGTCTCGTGCGGTGCCTGCGTGCAGGCCTGCCCGACCGATGCGCTGACCGAGAAGTCCATCATTTCTCTGGGTATGCCGACGCGCGTCGTGGACACCACCTGCGCCTACTGCGGTGTCGGCTGCAGCTTCCGCGCCGAGGTCAAGGACGAAATCGTTGCGGGTGGCGGCAGTGGCAGTAGCGGCAGTGCTGAGATCACGAAGACCACCGTCGTTCGGATGACCCCCAGCAAAGAGGGCGGCGCTAACGAGGGCCACTCCTGCGTCAAGGGCCGATTCGCCTACGGATACGCCAACCACGACGACCGCCAGTTGAATCCGATGGTGCGCGAGTCCATTGACGACGAATGGCGCGTGGTCAGTTGGGAAGAGGCCATCAAGACTGTTGCGGACGGCTTCAAGAAGGTGCAGGCCGAGCACGGAGTCGGCTCCATCGGAGCGATCTCGAGCTCGCGCTGCACCAACGAAGAGGTGTATGTCGTCCAGAAGATGGTGCGGACGGCGTTCGGCAACAACAACATCGACACGTGCGCGCGGGTCTGTCACTCGCCCACGGGCTATGGCCTGAATCAGACCTTCGGCACCTCCGCGGGCACGCAGAACTTTGCTTCCGTCGAGGACACCGACTGCATCTTGCTCATCGGGGCCAACCCGACCGATGCTCACCCGGTCTTCGCGTCACGAATGAAGCGGGTGCTGCGTCACGGCGCAGGCCTGATCGTGGCCGACCCCCGGGCCATCGACTTGGTGCGCAGCCCCCACGTGCAGGCTCAGTTCCACTTGCCGCTGCTTCCCGGCAGCAACGTGGCCTTCATCAACGCGATGGCCCACACCATCGTGACCGAGGGGCTCTACGACAAGGCGTTCGTGGCGCAGCGTTGTGAAGATCCCTCGGCATACCTCGCGTTCGTCGCGGGCGACGAGAACAGCGCCGAAGTGACCGAGGCGTCGACCGGCATACCCGCCGAGCAGTTGCGTCAAGCTGCTCGCGCTTTTGCCTCCGCCCCTAACGGGTCGATCTATTACGGCCTGGGTGTCACCGAGCACAGCCAGGGCTCCACGATGGTGATGGGTATGGCCAACTTGGCGATGCTCACCGGCAACATCGGCCGCTCGGGTGTCGGCGTGAACCCGCTTCGCGGACAGAACAACGTGCAGGGCTCCTGCGATATGGGGTCCTTCCCGCACGAGCTGCCCGGATACCGCCACATTGCCCTCGATTCGGTGCGCGATATCTACGAATCCCTCTGGGGCGTCACGCTCGATCCGGAGCCCGGTTTGCGCATCCCCAATATGTTCGACGCCGCCATCGGCGGAGAGTTCATGGGGCTCTTTGTGCACGGTGAAGACATCGCCCAGTCCGACCCCAACCTCAACCACGTCCGCTCAGCCCTCGGTGTGATGGACCTCGTCGTGGTGCAGGATCTGTTCCTGAACGAGACGGCGAAGTTTGCCCATGTGTTCCTTCCCGGCAGCAGCTTCTTGGAGAAGGACGGCACCTTCACCAACGCCGAGCGGCGGATCAACCGGGTGCGCCCGGTCATGCCCAGTGCCGTCGGCAAGGACGAGTGGCAGATCATTTGCGACGTCACCACGGCCATGGGGTACCCGATGGACTACGAGAACGCCGGCCAGATCATGGAAGAGATTTCCGCTACGACGCCGACCTTCGCCGGAGTGTCCTTCGCGCGCCTGGACTCTGAGGGCTCGATGCAGTGGCCGGTCAACGACAAGGCGCCCAACGGCACGCCGACGATGCACGTGGACGAGTTCGTGCGTGGCAAGGGCCGGTTGATGCCGACCATCTTCGTGCCCACTACCGAGACCACCAACCGACGCTTCCCTTTGATCTTGACCACGGGCCGCATCTTGAGCCAGTACAACGTGGGCGCTCAGACGCGGCGGACGCCGAACTCGACCTGGCACCCTGAGGACATCCTCGAAATTCACCCGGCCGACGCGGAGCCGCGGGGCATCCGCACTGGCGATCGAGTTGAGCTCGGGAGCCGAGTCGGCACCACCGCTTTGCACGCGCTGGTGTCCGAGCGGATGCAGCCGGGCGTGGTCTACACGACCTTCCACCACCCCGTCACGGGGGCCAACGTGGTGACGACCGAGAACTCCGACTGGGCCACCAACTGCCCGGAGTACAAGGTGACCGCCGTGCAGGTGGGCGTGGCCAATGCGGGCGAGCCGCGCCACGATGTGGTGGGCGCGCACGCCGGTGACAGCGTGGACATAGGCCAAACCGAGAGCCACGGTCTGCTCCAAGACGTCGGTCAACGATGAGCGACGAGCCGTCGGAGATCCGGATGGGTCGCGACATCGCTCGACACATGAGCCACCTCGATCCGGCGGATGCGAGCGAGCAGATCGCCACGCATCTGCGGAAATTCTGGCCGCCTCGGATGCGCCGCGCCCTCGTGGCTTTGGTGCGCGCCGAGGATGAACGGGTCGATCCGTTGTTGGTCAGTGCCGTCCGCGACTACCTGGCCGGCGACATCGACCGCGCCGAAGTGGCCGAACCCTCCGGAGGTTAGCGGTGGGCTACGCGTGGAATCCGTCATGACCCGAGACCGGACAGTCGAATACGTAAGTATCTGGCGGCTCTGAGGTAGGCGGGCGTCGTTAGTTGACTAAGTCAAGTTGGTCGACACCTCGAAGGGTTGACATAGTCACATCATCGCCATCTCTTGATCGGCTCCTACTGGCTCAGGCGCAGGTTGAGGGATGCCAATGAGTCAGCTCAGACCGTCACCTTAAGAGTTACGACGTGCCCGTCCTGTGGTGAGAATCGGTTGCGGTGCCCAGCGTGACCCCGTCGAAGACGATAAGTCCGCGCTTAGCGAAGGCGTCTAACCATCCGAGCATCGGCCATTGGCCCCACCGATCGTGGAAAAGTTGGGCATTTCGCACGATCGCGTCTACATGCTCGACCGGCGGCGATGAGATGGCGTGGTGCTGGTGATAAGCGTCCGCCCCGCCGACCCAGATCAGGTCGATGCCTTGCGATCGGGCAACCCACGCGAAGTCGGTGTCCTCGCCTCCATAGCCGACGTAGTCCTCACAGAACCCGCCAATCTGCGCCCACGTTGCGGGGGTCAGGGCGGCGCTCAATGACCAGAACAGATCGTACGTGTCGCCGACCACAAGCTCTCTCACATCCGGGTCAGGTCGAGCAGGGTGCGGTTCACGCACTGCAGTCAGGTCCGCGGGTGCCAAGGGCAGGGCCACACCGTGGATGAGGTAGGTCACCGGGCCACAGAGCAGCGCGACCCCGGATTCCGAGGCTGCTTCGGCATACCTGCGCAGGGTGTGTGGCCCAACCACACAGTCGACGTCGAGCAGGACAATGACATCGGCGCCGCGGGCCAGGGCA
>JBBSVB010000200.1:0-5252 GCA_038233875.1 Actinomycetales bacterium
ACCTCACGCCCACCCCGATGCTCGGCCACCACCGAAGCGATCTGATGGTCATCGATGGCAACCATGACGTGGGAGCTGTCGGGATCGGACTGCGCCAGCAGCCGCAATTGGTGACCGAGATGAGTATGCCGACCCTTGGCGACGGTGACGACGCACGTTTCAGGCACGAGCCACATCCAGGATCAGATCGGCCGCTCGTACCGACGCCGACGCGGTGTGCCAGCGATCCCACTGGGTCGGCGCCTGCACCGCCTGCTCGACCAGGGACGCCCAGGGCGTTGGCGTGCTGTCGTCGTGGCTGCGGACAGCCCTCTGAGCTAAGCCCAGCCGAGAGATCTCGGCACCGAGGTGCTCTTGTTCAGCGTGTGGTCGAGGCTGCGGGCACAGCACCGCAGGGACGTTCAGCGCCGCAATATCGGCGACCGCGTTCTGGCCGCAGTGACTGACGACGACCTGGGCGCGCGACAGCAAGGGGCCAACCTCAGCAACCCACTGTTGCCCTCCGGCTTCAACCCACTGCATACCCGGAAGCTCCGCGCGAAGGCTTTGCGCAATCGCTGCTCCCCAATCGTCCCCGCCTCTGTTGACCTTCGGCCCGTTGCCTCTCCGGATCCCTCCCCGACCGGTGAGCACCACCCCTACCTGTGGTGTCCGTTTCTGCCGCCGAATTCCCGAGATGCCGCCGGTGTGGGTGACCTTGTCGGCAAAGGGCCGCAGCGCAGGGCAAGGATCGGCTTCGGCTGGCCAGGGGGCGAGGATCGCGGTCGCGCATCGATACGCCAGAGTATGGGCGTCGTCGGTGCGATCGCCGGGCTGGGCCACGACCACGGTCGGGATCCCGAGGAGCCTTAGAAGGGCTACGACCTCAACCGAAACGTCAACTATGACGACGCTGGGTCGACACGCTTGCACCCACGACGCGATGGTCTCCATGCGGGCGGAGAAACCGCGGTGCCCCAGCGGTGCCCAATGCAGAGCCCCGGATGCATCGGGATCGTTGAACGGTGCGGGCCCGTCGTTGTCCCAGGGCAGCGTGACTCCGTGTGCCCCGCGCAGGTTCGAACCGAGCAGCACCACCTCGGACTTGCGCGCCAACAACGCCGAGGAGATCACCCGAGCGCGAGTCAGGTGCCCGGCACCATGATGATGCACGTAGTAACCGATCACCATGAGGCCATCGCCTTGGTGTAGACGCGCTCGTAATCGCCAACCATCCGGTCTACGTCGAAGCGGGCGGTTGCGCTGGCCCGGACGGCATCGCGGGGGAGCGCGGCAGCGTCCTCGAGCGCCGCAGCCAGGGCAACGACAGTGTGGTCTTCGGATGGTCGAGGTTGCACCACCACACCGATGTGCTTGTCGATGACTTCGGCCACGCCGCCGCGTGCCAACGCGAGGACAGGGGTGCCGGTCAAAGCGGACTCGACGGCAATGAGCCCGAAGGGTTCGTCCCAGCGCGGGGTCATGAGCGTCACGGCGGCCCCCCCGAGCGCGGGCGCCATATCGGCATGCGTGAGATGGCCCTCGTAGGTCACATCGGCGCCCAGCAAGGGCCGCAGGCGCTGATCGAACCATTCCTGGTTTCCGACCGGTCCAATGAGGCGTAAGGCCCGACCGGACTGGAGGGCGGCCCGAGCGGCGAGATCGGCACCTTTCTCCGGAACGAGTCGGCCCGCCCAGACGGCATCTGGACCTCCGGGACCTACTGCGAAGGCACCTGCAGCGACGCCACTGGGTATGACGTCCGCAGGCTTGGGCAAGGTCGTCCACTGCGCGGCGAGGGCGGTGCTCACCGCGACAAAACTGGCCCGCGGGTCGCACAGTGCAATGCCCAGTTCCATCCATGGAAACGGTGGGGTATGCAGTGTGGTGACCAGCGGCAGTCCCACGGCGCGGCTGGATGCAAGGGGCAAGTGGTGCAGCGAGTTGTTGTGCACCACGTCGATATCGTCCCGACGGGAGATCAAGGCGTCGATAGCCCATAGGAAGGCGTGCTGATCTCGCAAAAACCCGGGCTCGGGCAGTTGAAAGTCGAGTGCGGCGACCTCAGAGAGGTGGGGCAGTTGCGGATAGGTGACGACCTCGTCGGCGAAGGAGGCGTCCGAGCCGTATGCGGCATATAGCGTGACGTGATGCCCCCGCGCGCGCAAGGCGGTGGCCAGCGTGGCGACGTACGACTCTTGCCCCCCGGCGAAAGGCTCAGTCACCGGATGACGAGATGGACCAAGCAACACGATTCTCATTGCGGCTCACCGAGAGCCTTCAGGTAGTCGGCAAAGCCACCGTCCGCGCGGCCGGTGAGTCGCCCTGACGTGGCCACCCGCGTGGTGTCGGTAGCCACCCAACGGTCGTTCTGGGCTTGAGCTCGGGCCACGAGGGCCACGTCTTCGCCGAGGGTACGATGACCAAAGCCTTCGGTCGCCCGCCACGTTTCGGCTCGCATTCCTAGGTTTGCACCGTGCACGTAAGGGTGTCCTTCGCCGAGCCGGTGCCGGCTGTGCCACGCCGCCAGTACTGCGGGGTCACTGCCACCGATCGGCTCCACGGTGCCAATGACGAGGTTCATGCCGCTTTCGGCCCACATCACCTGTCGGATTAGCCAGGTCGAGGGAACCACCGTGTCCGCGTCTGTGCACGCCAGCCAGGTGTGACCCTCGACGTGCTCTGCGTCCACGGAGGGGCCAAGCACAGCCAAACCGTGACGTATGGCGGCGTCCCGGGTTGCCCCTACTCCCTCGCCCTGCGTGTCAAAGGTGCGGATGCCGGCCCGCGCCGCCACGGCTGCCGAAGAGTCGGTGCAGTTATCGAGGCCGACGACGACGACCGCATCGACGTCGGGCCGCACCTGCCCCAGGGCGGCGACGGCCCGATTGACGCCTGCGAGGCAGGCGATGAGCAAGTGTTCTTCATCTCGCGCGGGAATGGCCACCACGACCCGCCGCACGCTGTTCATATTCGACCTTCCAGGGTCGCGACTGAGGGCCCATCGCCCCATATTTCGATGCAGAGATCACCGTCGTGGTGCCGCGCTCGGGGTTTCACCCCCATGAAGTCCCGGGCCTGCTCGTGCACCAACACGCCGTCCAGCGGCACTCGGTTGGTGGGGTGCTGCCAGTGGCACAGGAGCAACTCGCCCCCAGGGGCCAAGACGCTGCGGGCTCGCCGCAGCGTCGCCATCAAGTCGATGGCCGTCAAAAAGTAGCACACTTCGGACAGCACGATGAGGTCAAACTCTCCGTGGGTTTCCGTGATCGCCGAGGGCAGGTCGCCTTGGTGCACCGTAGCCGCAGGGGCATTCGCCCTCGCTGCGGAGATCGCGCGAGCACTCGTGTCGAAGGAGTGCACCTCATCTGCTCGCGCCACCAACGCTGAGGTTAAGAACCCGTCGGCGCAGCCCAACTCCAAGACCCGTCGATACCGGGCGGAGCCGAGCATGGCGGTGATCAGCGCGCGACGGCGCTGCTCGTAGAACGATGCGAGGTTGTTCCACGGGTCGGGACCGTCGTCATACATCTCGTCGAAGCGGTCCGTGAGGGTCTGGTGCTGGCGAATGCGGTCGCCGCGTGAGAGCCGCGGCAAGAGGTGATGCTCGTCGATCAGGACCTCCACCAGACGGCGCGCCCTGGCCTGCATGGCCGGGCCGAGGATAGGCGCGAGGTCGGCCCCAGGGCCGCTCCGGGTGGGAAACAGTTGAGAATTGAAAGCCGCCACGGCTGCGCGTTTACGCCAACAACCGACGAGAGAAGTCTCGGAAACCACCAGATGCTCCCAGGGTAACGTGTCGGGAGTGCCCCAGTGCCACAGCCACAGCGGGAAGTGGACGGTCGCGGCCCGAGTCGCCGCACTCGCCGCGATAGCGGCCCGCCCCAACGCGTCGTGATCCTTGTGGCCGTCGCCCGTCCACGGAGCCAAGACCAGCGTGCTGGCATAGCTGCGGGCGGCGATCTCGTCGGCGAGTTGCCCCTCGTGCGACGGAAGGTCGGAGTCGGGAAGCCCGAGGTAGATGACCTGAGCCTGGGCAGCCAGGCCGCCGACAGCTTGCTCAACTTCACGTCGTCGTCGCGCCGCCATCGCTTCACGCTCGGTCGCCGTCAAGCGTGGTTGGCATCGTTCACCGGCGGTCGCGACCAGGATCGTGATGGAAACCCCGAGGTCAGCCAGGTCGGTCAATAGCCCACCGACCCCCAGCGTCTCG
Organism: Actinomycetales bacterium; assembly: GCA_038233875.1. Taxonomy (GTDB): domain Bacteria; phylum Actinomycetota; class Actinomycetes; order Actinomycetales; family Dermatophilaceae; genus Ornithinicoccus. Next base: position 4,193 of record JBBSVB010000200.1, read on the forward strand.
TCGTCGGGATGGGCCGAAGCCACTAGCACATGCGAATAGAGGGCCGCGATGGCTGCGAGGTCGAGGGTGGGCACGTTGTCCCAGCGAGGGTCACCCCACCACACGGATTCTTCTGTCCCAGAGTCTCTATGGCTGAATCGAGGTGCGCTCGCCGTCACGCGCTTCCCGCCTGCGTTGAGTCGAGAGCCCCCTGTGCGCCACAGGCATCCAGCACCAAAGAACCGAGGTGCACCAGATCGCGCTCGGCATGGTGCTGGCGAAGGTAGAGCGTGAGATCCGCGACTCGGGTGGCGTGCTCGTGATCGAAGGCCAGAGGTCCTGGCCCTAGGGCGTGCCCCACAGTGGCCATGACCTGCTCGGCGACCCCGGCCACGATCGTTCTCGTGCGAGCAGCGGTGATCGCCGCCTGAGTGCTACTGATGTCGGGGTCGTCCATGACGACAGCGGACGCGCGCAGACAGGTGATGGCTGTGTCAAGTGCCGCCTCGCACGCACCGATATGCATCAGGGCGATCTGGTCGGGCGCTCGCCGTCGTGCGGCCGACCACAACTGGCCAGCCAGGGTCGCGGCCGCGCCAAACCACACGGCGGCCACCACGATCCCGCCCCACGCAAAACCGGGCCGGTCCAGATACCACCCTGCGGGCCCCACCGGGTATGCCGACGCGTGGTCCAAATGAACGGTGCCGGTATGGATGTTGCGCAAACCGAGGGCATTCCACTGCGCCATGTCGACCCGCACGCCCTCACCGCTCAGATCAACGGCAAAGAGCTGGTGGTGACCCCCTTCGACGGTTGCCGTGATGAGCGCGTGCGACACCTGGTCGGCCAGTGAGCACCAGGGCTTCACCCCGCTGAGGTTCCACTTGTCCGAACCACTCGCGGGGCTGGCGTCGACGCGGGTGCCCGGCGGATGCGCGGCATACACTCCCCATGTCTGGCCGGGGAGCACGTCGATGGAACAGGTCTGGGTGGCACGGGCCTGATGCAGGATGGCCGCCGCGTCAAGGTGGGGCTCCACCGCTCTGGCCACACTGAGGTTGACGCTGCCCAGCGTCGC
>JBBSVB010000201.1:0-5244 GCA_038233875.1 Actinomycetales bacterium
ATCTGCTGCGGAGGTGACTTCATCAGGTAGGCCGAAGCGGACAGGATCGGGCCACCCAAGCCGCGGTCGAGGGCGATCTTGGCGGCGCGGATCGCGTCGATGATGATGCCGGCGGAGTTCGGGGAGTCCCAGACCTCGAGCTTGTATTCCAAGTTCAGCGGGACGTCGCCAAACGCGCGGCCTTCGAGGCGGACGTAGGCCCACTTGCGGTCGTCCAGCCACTGCACGTAGTCGCTCGGGCCGATGTGCACGTTGCGAGCGCCGAGGTCGTGCTTGATGTTGGAGGTCACAGCCTGTGTCTTAGAGACCTTCTTGGACTCCAAGCGGTCCCGCTCCAACATGTTCTTGAAGTCCATGTTGCCTCCGACGTTGAGCTGGTACGTGCGGTCGAGCACGACCCCACGCTCTTCGAACAGGCGCGCCATGACACGGTGCGTGATGGTGGCACCCACCTGCGACTTGATGTCGTCACCGATGATCGGCACGCCAGCGTCCTCGAACTTCTTCGCCCAATCGGGGTCGGAAGCGATGAAGACGGGCAGCGCGTTGACGAAGGCCACGCCAGCGTCGATCGCACACTGTGCGTAGTGCTTGTCGGCGTCTTCGGAGCCCACGGGTAGGTAGGACACGAGCACGTCCACCTTTGCCTCGCGCAGAGCGGCGACGACGTCAACCGGCTCAGCGTCGGACTGCTCGATGGTCTCGGAGTAGTATTTGCCGATCCCATCCAGGGTCGGGCCGCGCTGCACCGTCACACCGGTAGGCGGCACGTCGGCGATCTTGATGGTGTTGTTCTCGCTGGCACCGATGGCCTCGGAGAGGTCGAACCCGACCTTCTTGGCATCGACGTCGAACGCCGCGACGAACTGCACGTCGCGCACGTGATACACACCAAACATGACGTGCATCAAGCCGGGCACCTGGGCGGCCGGGTCGGCCTCCTTATAGTACTCCACTCCCTGCACCAGCGAACTTGCACAGTTGCCAACGCCCACGACTGCAACGCGTACGGAACCCATGTCTACTCCTTGTCCAGTGCGTTGCCGTATTGGCTGAGCGCACGATCGTGTTTTTGCCGTTCTATGTCGATCATTCGGGCGATCCAGCGAAGGTCGGCTTCGGTGGATTCGACCCCGTGACGATGTAACTCGTCGAGGTAGGTGTCGTTGACACGCGCGGAGGTGCTGTGCGCGGGGCCATTGGCGCGGATCACCGCGAGGCGCTCTTCGAGGCGCGAGCGGCGGCCTTCGAGAATGCGCAGCCGCACGCTGGCGTCAGTGCGGCCAAAGAACGCGAAGTGGACCGCGAATGCTTCGTCTTCCCAGGCGCTGGGCCCGGCCACCGCAAGGAGGCGCGAGAGCCGCTCGCGCCCAGCGGGCGTGACGGCATACGTGATCTTGGCGCGGCGTCCAGCGATCGGTCGGTCGACCTCGCGCAGGTAGCCCCAGATCACCAAGTCGCGCAGGCGCGGGTAGAGCGTGCCGTAGGACAGCGCTCGCACCGTGCCGAGCACTCGGTGCACCTGCTTGCGGAGCTCGTATCCGTGCATGGGCGCGTCTTGCAAAAGCCCGATGATCGCAAGCTCGAGCATGTCGGAACGACGACTCACGCATACCTCCTGGACTTGATCGGGAACACCTAACGTTACAACGGATCAATATATCGGTTCGATACATCGATCACGTCATTTCCGGGGTATACAGGCAAACGCGTCACAATGGCGCGTTACATCCGTGCACCTTCAGGAGGACCCGTGGCTCGTCGATCGTCGGACGCAGATCAGCGCACCAACGCTGAGTCGGCATCCCAAGGCCGACCCCGAGCGACCCGCCGACGCGCGACCGCGACAAAGAAGCGACCCGTGTGGAAACGGATCATGCTGGTGCTCATCGGGCTCGGGCTTGCCGCTGTGATCGCGGGGTGTGCTGTCTTTGCTGTCGCTTACGCACGGACCGACATCCCCAATGCCAACGAATTCGCGGAGTCGCAGAGCTCGATCATTTACTACGCCGACGGCGAAACTGAGATGGCCCGCTTCACCGGAGGGACCAACCGCGAGTCGGTGCCGTTGGCCGATGTGCCGGATCACGTGCAGAAGGCCATGTTGTCGGCTGAGGACCGCAGCTTCTACGAAAACGACGGTATCTCCGTCACCGGCACCGCACGCGCGGCCTGGACCAACCTGACGTCGGGCTCGACTCAGGGAGGATCGACCATCACCCAGCAGTACGTGAAGAACTACTACCTGACGAGCGAGCAGTCCTACGAGCGCAAGTTCAAAGAGCTGATGATCTCGGTCAAGATCGACCGCGAGTTGTCCAAGGACAACATCCTGGAGAACTACCTCAACACCATCTACTACGGGCGCGGCGCCTACGGCACCCAGACCGCCTCGCAGGCGTACTTCGGTAAAGACGTCTCAGCCCTCGACGTCTCCGAGGGGGTCTTCCTCGCGGCGGTCACCAACGCACCGTCGCTGTTCGACCCCAACTACGCCGAAGGCAACCAAGAGCGCGCCGAGGAGCGCTTTGCCTACGTTTTGGACGGGATGGTCGCTCAGGGGTGGTTGTCGGAAGCCGACGCCGATGCCGCCGAGTTCCCCGAGATCCTTGAGCCCCAGACACCCGATGACCTCGCCGGGACCACGGGGTATCTCGTTGACACCGTGCGCAAGGAACTCGTCGACCAACTCGATGTCACCGCAGACGACATCGACCGCGGCGGACTGCGGATCACCAGCACCATCATCGCGAAGCACCAAGATGCGGCCGAAGAAGCCGTGAAGACCAAAATGCCCGACAGTGCGGAAGAGGACCGACTCAAGGTCGGCCTGGTCTCCATCACCCCCGGCACGGGTGAGATCACCGCGATGTACGGCGGCCCCGACTATCAGGAAGCCCAGTTCAACGTCACCACAGATGCAGTGCAACAAGCCGGCTCTTTGTTCAAGGTGTTCACGCTCATCGCGGCCCTCCAAGCAGACGTGAGCACCTACCGGACCTATCAGGGCTTCAGCCCTCAGACGTTCGACAATCCTGGCTCCGACCCCGTCCGCGTGCAGAACTTCCGCAACGAGCAGTTCGGCCGCATCGACTTGCGCACTGCCACAGCGAACTCGGTCAACACCGTGTACTGGCAACTCAACGAAGACATCGGCCCAGACAACACTGCTCGGGTCGCCCGTGAGCTCGGCATACCCGAGGACACCAGAGACCTGAACGACTTCCCTTCGAACGTGTTGGGGGCTGCCTCGCCCAAGCAATTGGAAATGACCAACGCGTATGCGGCAATCGCCGCCGAAGGTGAATTGGCCGATGCCCACATCGTTGCCTCGTTCGAGAGCACCAATGGCACCTATGACTACACCGCCGACTCGGAGACCAAAGAGGCGATTGACCCCGATATTGCCGCCGACGTCATCGACGCCATGAAGAGGGTCATTACCGAAGGCTCCGGCACCGGTGCCGGTGAACTGGGTCGTCCCGCAGCGGGCAAGTCGGGGACGAGCGAGAACAACAGGTCGGCTTGGTTCGACGGGTTCACTCCCCAACTCGCTGCCTCAGTGCTGATGTATCGCGGCGACGGCACCGAGGAGATGCAGGATGTGGGGGGCGTGGATCAAATCACCGGTGGATCTTTCCCGGTCGAGATCTGGGGCGAATTCATGCGCTTGGCCCAAGACGGTGACGAGGTCATCGACTTCCCGCCGCGCGCCGGCGTCAACGACGACATCCGCCGTCAGGCACCCGCCACTCCCACACCGGCCACCCCGGCACCCGTCGAGCCGACCCCCGTGGAGGAGACCACCCCGGAGCCGACCGAGACGGACGAGCCGACGGAGACCGAAAGGGACGAGCCCACCGAGGAAGAGACGCCTACGGAGACCGAAAGGGACGAGCCGACCGAGCCCGACGAGCCGACCGAGCCCGAAACGCCAGCGGAGACCGACCCTGAGCCAGCCCCCGAGCCCGAGCCAGCCCCCGAGCCCGACAACGGCGGTCAGCAGAACGACGGAGGGAACAACGGCGGGAACAACGCCGGCGACGGAGGGGACGCCGGCGGGAACAATGGCGGCGGCGGTGAGAACAATGACAACGGCGGCGGCAACAACGGCGGTCAGCAGGACGATGGAGGCAACAACGGCGGCAACAACGGAGGAGGGGCTAACGCCAACCCTGACGATGGCGGCTGAGTGATGGCGGTTAACTGAGGTGGCGGATACATCACGATCCGAGGCTGACGTAGCCCCATCGCGAAGCGACCCGATCATCCGGGTCGCAAGCACCATCATCGGGGGACCCGTTGGTCGGTATGCCGTGCTGGGCGCCCGGGGGGCGGCGGGGGTCGCGTCTGCGCTCATGGTGATGGGGGGTGCCATGCTGGCGCTCGGGGTCTTCCAAAAAGGCCATTGCCTGGTCAAAGGCTGGGTCGATCCCGACCAGTTCTGGCGGGCCTGCTACTCCGACATCGTGGTGGTCAACGTCAGTTCTGGCCTTGCCGATCGGTCGTTGCCCTACACGGGCGAGAATCCGACCGACCAGCCACTGGGGGGCGGCCTCGTGATGTGGGCGATGTCCCTGATCTCTCCACATTCCGGAGGCGATCTCACCGCTCAGCAGTGGATCTTCGGTCTATGGGCCCTGATCGCCATGGCCCTGATCGCGGCCGCCGTCTTGGCTCTGGTCGCAATACAGCCACACCGTCCATGGCAGGCCGCGCACCTCGCCGTCAGTCCAGTCATCGCCGTGTTGGCCTTGGTGTCCGTGGACTTATGCGCTGTTGTGTTAGTCATCTGGGCACTCTGGGCCTGGCATCGACAACACCATGTCGTATGCGGAGCCTTGCTTGGTGTCGCCTTCCTGTTCCGCCCCTACCCGCTAATTTTCGTGCTGGCGCTGGTGCTGTTGGCCTGGCGCAGCCAGCGCACCCATCAAGGTATGCAGGTGCTTATCTCAGCGGCGGTCGGTGCCATCGGCATCGACTTGCCCTTCTTGCTGATCGTCGGAGACCCGCTGTTGACCGCACCCAGGCGGTGGCTCTCCAGTCCCCCGGGCTACGGCGCACTGTCGCTGGTCCCCAGCCTCAACGGGCTTGCCCTGAGCACCACCGCCGCCACGGTGATCACGGTGAGTGGGTGGGTCATCGCAACCATCGTCGGCTGGTGGCTCGCCGGTCGCGCACTGCCTCGCACCATGACACCGAGCCATTCCGTCTCAGGCCACTCAGCCGCTGGCCGCCGGCGGC
>JBBSVB010000202.1:0-5222 GCA_038233875.1 Actinomycetales bacterium
AGCCGTTCTCGATCGGCTGGGTGGGGCTGCCGCTTCCGGGCAGGTGTGCGTCCACGATCCACCGGCCGAGACGGTTCTCGACGTCTTCGAGCCCGTCGTAGTGGCTGATCTGCCCGTCGCGATCGGGGCGCAAGGCGATGATCCCGGCGCAGTGGCTGCGACTCGGCTTGATGTCCGTGTGGCTGTAGAGAACCGCCTGAGCCCACGCGAGGTAGACGTCCATGTCGTTCCCGTTGCTATAGAGGTCCCAGCAGCCGACGCCGGGGGGCCGGGCCCCAATCTCGCTGAACTTCAAGCCTTTTGGCCCGTGGAACCACTCCATGTGGGTCGCCGCCGTGCCTATACCCAGCGCCTCACACACGCGGTGGCCCATCTCGCGAATCTCGGCATACAGTCCGCCACCGTCGATCCGGTTGGTGGACACGTATTGCGGAGAGATCCACCGGTGGCGCATTGCCTCCAGCACGCCTGGGTAGTAATGCGACGCGAAATCCAGGGCCGGGGCACCGTCGATGTTGATGGTGTCGTAGAAGCCTTCGTGGCCTTCGATGAACTCCTCCACCGCAATCGAGGTGGTGCCCGAGCTCAACTGGCCCAGCGCCGCCTCGAGCTCCGTGTCGTTGTTGACCCGGTGGGTCGCCGCGGCCCCGGCACCGTCCCGGGGCTTAAGGATCAGCGGGTAACCCTCTTGGGTGGCGAAAGCCCGCACCTGATCGATGTGATCGGCAGCAACCGATGCCGCCGTCGGCACCCCGGCAGCACGCAGCGCATCCTTCATCGACGGCTTGTCCCGGCACAAATAGGTGGTGTGCACCGACGTCCCGGGTATGCCGGTCGCTTCCCTGACGAGCGCGGCCGGCAGCGTGTGCGACTCGATCGTGGCTTCGAGCCGGTCAATCCACACCCAGCTCTGTACGTGGCGCACCGCGGCGGTCATCTGACCGACATCGGTGACCGAGCCGACCTGCTCGTAGTGACCCATCCACGACTTCAGCTCGTCGTCCAGGTAGTCGGCCGGGGTCTCGCCGATCCCGATGACGAACGCGCCGGCTTGGGCCAGCGCTCGGACGAACTCGCGCTGGTTCTTCGGGAAATGGGGTTCGACGAAGACGATGTTCACGTAGTCGAGCCTGCCCCACAAAGCGACCCCGGGTCAGCCACAAGGGCTGATCACCGGGGTCGATGCTGCGATGAGGTCAGGCGCGGTGCTTGCCCTCGCCGGGCTCATCGGTGTCACTAAAGTCGGTCCCGAATCCGGCTTGCGCGTCCGGGTCGGTGCCGGGGACGTCATCGACGTCGATCATGGCCGGCAGTTCCTGATCGCCATCCTTGATCTCGGACACCCGGGCGAGGTCCCCGTTAGAGGATGACCCATCCGTGTCGGCGGCGACCGGTGCAGACACCTTGGCGTCCTCGTCAACGTCAGCCTCGGTCGCGGCCAAGACGGGCCCTGCGGCCGTGGTCTGGGCGACACCATTTTTTGCCTCCGGTGTCGTGCTGGAGTCTGTCGTGCTCGAGTCGGAGGAACCGGCCCACGGGTCGGTGTCGTCCTCGGTGGTGCTCTTCTGCTGGCTGAGGTAGTACGCCACGCCAGCACCGATGGCGGCGAGGATGCCGAAAGCGATCAGCACTCCACCTTTCTTGCCGCGCTTCTTGGGTGCACCTGTGACCGCAGCGACGGCGCCGTCGGGCTTGGCCAGCACCTCGTCCTTGGACGACTGCGCGTTGTTGAGCATTTCCTGCAGTTTGGGCAGTAAGTCATCGACGAGCTTGTCGCGGGCCTGATCGACCTTGTCGCTGACGCCACTGACGCCCTGCTGCATTGCGGGCACTGCGGCGTCGACGCCACGATCCAGCCCGGACACTGCGGAATCGCGAGCCTGTGCGGCCTTCTCAAGAGCAACACCAGCACGTTCTTTGGCCACCTCACGAGCGCCTTCGGTGCGCTCAGCCGCGGCCGCGCGTGCGTCGGCAGTCCTGTCCATGGCTGCGGCCCGGGCGTCCGCGGTCTTGTCGAGTGCGACCGACTTGGCGTTGCTAGCGCCACCCCTGGCGGCGCCAGCTGCGGCAGCGGCCCTCGGGGCCATCGAGTCGGACAGAGAATGTAGAGCGGAAGCAGCGGTCGAGAGCACGCTGCTTTTGACGGCCTCACCGCGAGCGGCGGCGGCCTTGCCGACCTTCTTCGCCTCTTTAGTGGCCTTCTTGGTCTGCTTGCCAGCCTTGTCGGTGGCTACGTCTGTTTTGGTGCGAAACACGTGGGAACCCTCCTGTGGTGTTATGGCAGTAGTCATCTTGCCTTGTCTGCACCCGGCAAGCCACTCAGGGGCTCCTTCGCTCGGGTGTGTCGGGACGGCGTGTCGCAACCCGCGTCATGGCCCGTGGGAGGATAGAGCGCATGAACGTGACGCTGCATACCAACCATGGCGACATCGCGCTGACCCTCTTCGAGGATCACGCGCCCAAAACGGTCGCAAACTTCGTGGGCCTGGCCGAGGGGACCAAGGACTACTCCGACGACGCCGGCCGATCCAACCCGACGAAGTTCTACGACGGCCTAGCCTTCCACCGCATCATTCCCGGTTTCATGATCCAGGGCGGCTGCCCCCTGGGTGAGGGCGTGGGCGGGCCGGGCTACAAGTTCGACGACGAAATCAGCCCGGACAAGAACTTCTCTGCCCCCTACATCTTGGCGATGGCCAACGCGGGCAAGCAGATGGGCAAGGGCACGAACGGCTCTCAGTTCTTCATCACCGTCGAGCCGACGCCCTGGCTGCAGGGCAAGCACACCATCTTCGGTGAGGCTGCTAACGCCGACAGTCGCGCCGTCATCGACGCTATTGCCGCCGTGCCCACCGGGCGTGGCGACAAGCCAACCGATCCCGTCTTCATCGAGAGCGTCTCCGTCAGCGAATAACAGTTCGCTCCACCGCTGTCCGCTGACTGATCAGGATCTGTTGTGACCACGGACGCTCCGCCGGTCTGCCCACGCCACCCCGACCGGGTGGCCTATGTGCGCTGCCAGAGGTGCAATCGACCCACATGTCCTGACTGTCAGCGGCCGGCGGCAGTCGGCATCCAGTGTGTGGACTGCGTGGCGCAGACCAAGAAGGACGCTCCGCGGATTACCTCACGCTTCGGCGCTCCGGTGCGCAACGCATCGGAGCGTCCGCAAGCCACGATCTTCATCATTGGCATTTGTGTGCTGATGTATGTCACTCAGCTGGCGAACCCTGCGGTGACCGCGAACCTGAGGTTCGGACCTGTGCTTGCCGTGGCAGAGCCATGGCGGGCGCTGACCTCTGCCTTTCTGCACAGCCCGGGCTCGATCATCCACATCGGCTTCAACATGTTTGCCCTCTACATCATGGGCGGCTATCTGGAGCCGATGCTGGGTCGGTTGAGATTTGTTTTGCTGTATCTCATCAGCGCCATCGGTGGCTCGGCCGGTGTCGTGGTGCTCGCGACCTACCCCGACGGATGGTTCACGGGTGTCGTGGGCGCATCGGGTGCGGTCTTCGGTCTCTTTACTGCCGTGTTGGTGCTGAATTGGCGGATGGGCCGCGAGACCGGCGGGATTGTCGCCTTGTTGGTCATTAACGGGGTCATCGGCTTCATCATCCCCAACATCGCCTGGCAGGCCCACCTCGGTGGTGCCATCACTGGGGCTGCGCTTGCCGGTGTTTTGGCCCTCACGTCTGCCACGGGGCGCGATGCAGCGGCCGTGCGTAAACGGCGGCTGCAATGGCCTGGCTTCGCGCTCGTGCTGATCGTCGTGGTCGCAGCAGCGCTCGTGCGTTTCTGGCTGGTCCAGGGCTTCTAACCTGGCAGCGTGACTTACACACTTGTAGTTATCCCCAGAACTGTGGATAGCGTGTGGAGAAGTCGCTACTTCCAGCGCGTGGACATCGCAAAGCCGCCCATGATCGCGCCCATGCCGATGCCCAGGTTCCAATAGCCGATGGAGCCGAGCGGGAAGTCACCCTCGGAGATGTAGAAGGTCGCCACCCATAGAACGCCGATGATCATCAGCGCCGACATAACCGGCACAAACCACTCAGGGTTGCCGACGCGCTGCGTCTTGGGCTTCGACGGCTGACGACCCTGTGCCTCCGCGCGAGTGGCCGGGCTCCCGGAGGATGACCCCGCCGACTTCTTCGACCCGCGGCTCTTTGGCTCCGACACGGCATACTCCCTGATTGGTGATGGCATTTGTCACAGGATAGTGGCTCCGGGCGTCTACCCTAAGAAGTCCATGACGATCGACCCCAGCCCGCCGTCCCCGACCACCAGTGGGCGCAGCGTCAGACGGTGGCGATCGGCGGTGCCCGTGATGGCCCTTTCCGCAGGACTGATCTTCGGCACCTCAGCGGCGTTGGCACGGGCTGAGCCCCCCGCGACGAGCGAGCCATCTGATCTCGCAGGTCTCATCAAGCAACGCAACGCAACGGTCGAGAGGCTGACGGCCCAGGCTGGATACCTGTCGACGGAGGTCGAAGAGTTGGAGCGCTCCAGCGGCAACTCGTCGCTGAGTACGCAGATCAGTCGCGCGGCCGACGCGTTGGCCCCCCGGGTAGGGTTTGGTGCCGTGAGCGGTCCAGGCGTGCGCGTGAGTCTGGACGACGCTGGCTATACCCTCGACACGGTGCCCGCTGGCTACACCGTGAACGACGTCGTGGTCCACCAGCAAGACGTGCAGGCGGTCGTGAACGCTATGTGGGCCGGCGGTGCTGAGGCCATGATGATCCAAGATCAGCGGATCATCGCCAGCAGCGCCATCAAGTGCGTCGGCAACACCTTGTACCTGCAGGGCCGGGTCTATTCGCCGCCCTACACCATCACCGCAATCGGCGACGTCGACTCTTTGACTACCTCGCTCCAGCAAGACCCGATTGTCGAAAACTATCGAGGCTGGTCCGCGACCCTCGGTTTGGGCTACACGGTCGACACGATGGCGACCGTCAAGATGCCCGGTTTTGCCAGTGTTCCGCCGCCGGAGTTCGTTCGGATATCGACACCCGAAGACGACGGGGCCGGCACGACCGAGAGCCCAGGCACTACCGACCTAGACCGGTAGCGCCTCATCCCGTACCGCCAGCCGGGCGTAACCGCGTTTAGGGACCTGGCTCCGATTTGGTCTCGGCATCGGTGGGAGCAGGTGGATCGGTCTCTGTCGGCGGGTCGTCCGTCGTCTCGTCTGGCGTGTCGGTCTCCGCCGGAGGATC
>JBBSVB010000203.1:0-5201 GCA_038233875.1 Actinomycetales bacterium
GCCACCATCGACGCCTCGGCGCTGGGCGACCGCGCCTTGCACGTGTTGGCTGAGGGGAATGTGACCCTTGTCGACGTGACGATCACCGGCGGCACCGCCGACGATGAGCCCTCTGGTGAGGGTGGCGGCAGCGGTGGGGCGGTCTTGAACGCCGGCAGCCTGAGCGCCGAAGGGGTCACTATGTCGGGCAATAGTGCCAAGCGGGCCGGTGGTGCCGTCGAAGGCTCCGAAGGATCGATGACCACCCTGACCGACAGCGAATTGTCCGGCAACTCCGCAGGTGAGGCCCCCGGCAACGGCGGCGGGCTGCACATCACCGGTGCAGGCGACGCCACCATCACCGACACCACCGTCAGCGGTAACACTGCCTCCCTCGAGGGCGGCGGACTGTGGAACGGGTCGGGCACCCTGACCATCTCCGGGGGTGAGATCACCGACAACACCGCATCCGGGGCCGAGGCCGACGACGGCGGTGGAGGTGTCTTCAACAACGGAGGCACGTTGGAGATCACTGGCGCTTTGGTCACCGGTAACTCCGCTGATGGAGCAGCTGGATCTGGCGGGGGGATTCTCAACTTGGGTGGCACCATGGCGCTGAGCGACACCAAGGTCGATGGCAACGAAAGCGTCCGCGCCGGCGGTGGCATCGAAGCCACTGACGGTAGTACCACCATGATCAACGGTGGCACCATCTGGCAGAACACCACCGGAGGATCGCCGGGCAACGGCGGCGGCTTGCACCTGACCGGTGCGGGCACCGTTGATATCGAGGCGACAGTTGTCGCCGAAAACACCGCCGCAGCTGAGGGCGGCGGTCTGTGGAACTCTGCGGGCGGCACGATGACCGTCACGGATGCCAAGATCAGTTCGAACACTGCCTCGGGTGCTGAGGCAGACCAGGGCGGCGGCGGACTCTACAACGACGGCGGCGAGCTAGGTATCGACGGAACCACCATCAGCGAGAACACTGCCGACGGTGAAGCAGGCTCGGGCGGCGGTCTGCTCAACAACGGCGGTCTGCTCGAGATCACCGGCAGCGACATCCTGGACAACACGTCGCAGCGCGCCGGAGGTGGCATCGAAGCCACCGTCGACGGCAGCGCTACGAGGCTCTCCCGTGTTCTGCTTGCCAACAACTCCACGGGTGCAGCCCCCGGTAACGGCGGCGGTTTGCACCTCACCGGTGCCGGAGAAGTCCTCGTCGAATTCTCGATGGTCTCGGGTAACTCGGCTGCCAAGCAAGGAGGCGGCCTCTGGAACTCAGGCGCGGGCACAATGAGTGTGGACTCGACCACGCTGAGCGAAAACACGACCGACGGCGAAGGCGGCGGTCTGTACAACGACGGCGGCTCGATGGACGTAATCAACAGCACTTTGAGCGCCAACACGGCAAAGAACGGCGGTGGCGTCTTCTCCGACTCTGGCGACGTCATGTTGCTGCACACCACCGCCACCTTGAACAGCGATGGGCTCATGGGCGCCGTCGAGATCCGCAACTCGATCATTGCCGCCAACGAGGGTGACGACGGGACCGAGAAGGTCAGCAGTATCGGCGGGAATGTCGTCGGGTCCTCAATCACAGCCAACAGTGGCGATGCGGGCGACGTATCCGATCCCAAGTTGGGTGCCCTTGCAGCCAACGGGGGCCCAACGTTGACCCACTCCCCGAAGAGCGGGAGCCCGGCGATCGATGCGGGGTTTGACGAGCTCATGGTCGACGTCGACCAGCGCGGAGCGGACCGGCCCCTGGGTGATGCCGCCGATAGTGGCTCGGTCGAAGCCGGTGAGTTCGAGGATGACGGCGACCGTGCAGGCAACGGCGGCGAAGGCGGAATGACGCCAGCTGCTCCAGCCGCTCCCGTCGAAGCAGAGCCGACCTTCACCGGCTAAGGAGTATGCAGAGGTCCCCCGAATCGGGCGGAGGCATGGTCACACGGGACCTGCCTCCGCCTTCGGCGTCTGTGCTTGCCACCACTGCGCCGTGCGATTGCGCCTGCAGGACCCGTGTCGCGGCTAGTTTTGGCAGTCGACGTCCGCAGCCTCGGGTGCGTCTGGCGCGTCCGGACCGAGCACGGTCGAGAGTGCGGCCAGAATCACGGGGGACTGCGGCATTTCAAGATGGCCCGTTCGGACATCGGGGCACACAGACTGCACCGTGAAGCCCAGCGAACCGTCGAGGTTGGCGGTCCGCACAGGTGTGACCGTTCGATCCTGCTCGCTCCAGATGGTGATCCACTCAGGGCCAGCCGGCGTCTCGTCGCCAGCGTTCAGACTGGCTAGCAGTTCACTGTCGGGGACGAGTTGCGCGCAGGCCCCCTCGCAGAAGCCGCCAAGGTCTGCCAGTGCGGCCAGCCTGGTGCCGTGATGAGGGGCCGCAATGGTCAGAATGCGTCGGGCCATGGTGTCGCCAGCGAAATCGGCAGCCCAGAGACGCGCGACGACCCCGCCCGCCGAGAACCCGATCATATCGACGGTCCGGGTGTCTCCCGGCGCTGTGTTGATGGTGTCGGTGTCGGTGAGTGCGGTTTCGATGAACTCGCCCAAGAGCCGAGCCTGCTCCACCAGGTCGCCGGTGTTATCGCCTACGGGTGGAAAGACTGCGACCTCGCGACCCCCAGCACGCAGCGCCTCGGCAAGGGGCTCGGTGTCGCTTCCGTCGCCGGCGTATCCCGAGACCAACACCACCACAGGCAAGGGCTCTGCGACGGGTTGAGGCTCGGCGCTCGACCGCTGGAAAGCCCACACTCCAGCGATGACGAGGGCCACCAGCAGCGCAAGGCCGACGGAAATGCCGACCCGGCGGCTTCGGGTCGTGGGGGCAACCGTCACCCCCCAAGTCTGGCGCACCGTCGCTGCGCTGCGATGGGCGGCACACGATCCTGGCGCTACAGCGCAATTTCTGTAGGCCCGAGATCGCCGCGATGAGAACGACCTGTGGTCTGAGCGCCAGGGCGCGCAAATCGCAGGTCACAAAGTGCCGGTACGCCCGGATGGCATTGGGAATCGCAGAGACGCCTCACGCTGTTGCCCCTCCATGACATCTACACCCAACGACGTTGTGATCTATTGGCGACCCGGCTGCGGCTTCTGCTCGCGCCTGCGCTCGACCCTTGGCAGTGACGCCGATAAGGCGACCTGGATCAACATCTGGGAAGACAAGGATGCGGCGGTCATCGTGCGCGAAGCCAACAACGGCAACGAAACGGTCCCGACGGTCATACTGGACGGCATCGCCGTGACCAACCCTGACCCCTCGCTGGTCAAAGCTAAGTTCGCGGCCTAAGGACGGTCATGCAGCGCTACCTATGGGTGCTTGTCGCTTTTGCGGGGGTGTCGGTCGTCTACCGCTTCGCCGTGCAGGGGCAATTTGTCCTTGCGGTGACGTTCGGTGTGCTCAACCTCCTGCTCGTGTGGTGGGTGAGCCCCTGGCGAGGTGGGAAGAGTCTGACCCGCGCCGAGGTTATGGCCTTGCCTGCCGCTGAGCGTCGAGTCGTCATATATTGGCGACCGGGCTGCCAGTTCTGCGCGCGACTGAAGTCCGGACTCGGAGAGTCCGGGAAACAGGCGAGGTGGGTCAACATCTGGCAGGACAAGGACGCAGCCGAGTTTGTGCGGAGCGCGAACGACGGCAACGAGACGGTGCCGACCGTGGTCATGGACGGTCGGACTCTCACCAACCCAGAGCCTGAGATCGTGCTGAGTCGCCTCACGGCCTAAACCGCGGGGCGCGGCCGCAAATGCACTTAGACTCATCTCCATGCCTGCACTGTCCCGCGACGACGTCGCGCACGTGGCCATGCTCGCCAGAATCGAGCTTTCCGACGACGAGTTAGACCGCTTCGCCGGTCAACTCGACCAAATCGTCGGCTGGGTCGGCCAGATTAACGAGGTCGCCGCCGCAGACGTCCCGCCGATGTCGCATCCTCTGCCGCTGGTCAACGTCACGAGGGTCGACCAGGTGCGTCCGTCGTTAACCGCAGCCCAGGCGCTTTCCGGCGCTCCCGAGGTCGACGAACAACGTTTCAGCGTCCCCCGCATTTTGGACGAGGAGTGAGCGCCCGCATGACCGAGCACAACAGCGTATGCCGATTGTCCGCAGCCCAGATGGCCAACGCCCTGGTGGCGGGGCAGTTCACGGCCGAAGAGTTGACCCAGGCCCACCTGGACCGGATCGAGGCGCTGGACGGGACGATCCACGCCTACCTCCACGTCGACGCCGAGGGCGCGTTGGCCACCGCCCGCGAGGTCGACCGAGCGCGCGCGGCCGATGAGCCGCTGCCCCCGATGGCTGGCGTGCCGATCGCGATCAAAGACATCGCCTGCACGATGGGTATGCCGACCACTGCCGGTTCGAAGATGCTGGAAGGCTGGGTGCCGCCCTACGACGCCACCATCGTGGCCCGGATCCGTGAGGCCCGGCTGCCGATCCTTGGCAAAACCAACATGGACGAATTCGCGATGGGTAGCTCCACTGAGCACTCGGCATACGGGGTGACCCGCAACCCGTGGGACACCGACCGCATCCCCGGCGGTTCTGGAGGCGGAAGCGCTGCGGCCGTGGCGGCATACCTCGCGCCGTGGGCGATCGGCTCGGATACCGGCGGCTCGATCCGTCAGCCCGCTTCGGTCACCGGCACGGTTGGGTCGAAGCCGACCTACGGATCGGTGTCGCGCTACGGCGTTATCGCGCTCGCGTCGTCGCTGGATCAGATAGGCCCGTGCACCCGCACCGTCGCCGACGCCGCGTTGCTGCACTCGATCATCGGCGGCCACGACCCGATGGACTCCACCTCGATCGAGGCCCCGCTGCCCGCGATCGTCGAGGCAATAAGCAGGCGCGACCTCACCGGCACCAAGGTCGGTGTGGTCCGTGAGATCTCCGGCGAAGGCTTCCAGGCAGGCGTGCAGGCCCGCTTTGACGAGGCTGTAGCTCAGTTGCAGGCGTTGGGTGCTGAGGTCGTCGAGGTCTCTTGCCCGCACTTCCAGTACGCGATGGCGGCCTACTACCTCATCCTGCCCAGCGAGGCCTCGTCCAACCTGGCGCGCTACGACGCCATGCGCTACGGCTTGCGGGTCGGGCCGGATGGCGTCGGGGCCCCCAGCGCCGAGCAGGTTATGGGCTCCAGCCGCGACGCAGGGTTCGGCGACGAGGTCAAGCGCCGGATCATCCTCGGCACGTATGCACTGTCCAGCGGATACTA
>JBBSVB010000204.1:0-5183 GCA_038233875.1 Actinomycetales bacterium
CGTCGGGGTCGGGCAAAACGACGCTGCTCAACCTGCTCGGCGGTTTAGATCGGCCAACGAAAGGCGAGGTGCGCCTCGGCGATGGCCGCACGTTGTCGACCATGGCCGAGGCCGACGTGCTGGAGGTCCGTCGCACCCTGATCGGCTACGTTTTCCAGTCCTTTGGACTGATCCCGGTGCTGTCTGCGGCGGAGAACGTCGAGGTTCCGCTGCGGCTCGTGCACACTCCGGCTGATGAGCGAACCAGGCGGGTCGCCGAGGCGCTAGATCTGGTCGGCTTGTCCACGCACAGTGCCCAGCGGCCGTACGAACTCTCCGGCGGGCAGCAGCAACGGGTTGGCGTGGCTCGAGCCTTGGTGGGACGCCCGAAGATTCTGAGTGCCGACGAGCCCACGGGGCAGTTGGACTCGGAAACGGCGGCGTCGATCATGGATCTGCTCCTGTCGTTGATCCACGAGCAAGCCATCGCCGCGGTGATTTCGACCCATGATCCGCTGTTGGCGGCTCGGGCTGACGTGATCGTGGACCTGCACGACGGGCGCCGGGTTGCTTCCGATGATTAGCGGCATACGTTTCTGTCGCTCTAGGTCATTTTTCGTATGGCCGAAGGTGGACTCTCGGCACCGCGGCACCGTGCCAGACTCTTGGTTATGACTGACTCGTCGCCGCAGTTCACCCGAAAGCGATTCGCCCGGGGGTATGCCGTCGAGCATGTCGACGCCTTCCTCGCCTCCGTGCAGGCCGCCCTGACCCAGGGCGCTGAGGTCCCGAACATCCGCGCGGTGTCCTTCACGTCGCAGATGGGGGATACAACGAAAAGGAGGTCGACGACTTCCTGGATGAGGTGCGCCGCGGGACAACAGGTGCAGGCACCGGCACGACCGGTGAAGGCGCACGAGTCATCTTCGTTGACGATCTGCCTAAGCCCCCAGCATTCACGGTGGTCGGAGGCTTCCGAAGGGGCTATCGCGTCGAGGACGTAGACGACTTTTTGGCGGAGGTGTGGTCCTCGGTGCGCGAAGGGCGCGAACTCCCCAGGGTCGAGAACGTCAGTTTCCTCTCCGCTCGCCGGGGCGGGTACGACGAGCTCCAGGTCGATGACTACCTCGACCTTCTGAGCGCCGCCCTGGACGAGTAACCCCTTTGGGTCGGGACCGCAGATAGCGCCATACGTTCGTGGAGCCCTAGCTCACTTTTCGTATGGCCGAAGTTGAGCCAGGAGGAGTCATGCCAGGGGCATACTGCACGCATGCGAGTTTTGGTCACCGGCGGCGCCGGGTATATCGGGTCACACACCAGCGTCCAGCTGCTCGAAGCGGGTCACGAGGTGGTGGTGGCCGACAACTTCAGCAACTCCAAACCCTCCGTAATACCACGGATCGAGGGCATCTCCAATGCCTCCCTCACCTTCCACGAGCTGGACCTCACCGATCTAGACGCCGTGGACCATCTCTTTGCGACCGAGCACATCGACGCCGTCATCCACTTCGCCGGGTTCAAGGCAGTCGGCGAGTCGGTGGCCAAGCCTATCAACTACTACCGCAACA
This sequence comes from Actinomycetales bacterium, assembly GCA_038233875.1. Taxonomy (GTDB): domain Bacteria; phylum Actinomycetota; class Actinomycetes; order Actinomycetales; family Dermatophilaceae; genus Ornithinicoccus. Next base: position 1,548 of record JBBSVB010000204.1, read on the forward strand.
ACATCGTTACTACATTGAGCCTCGTCGAGGCGATGGGCAACCACGGGGTCCACCACCTGGTCTTTTCCTCCTCTGCCACGGTCTACGGGCCGAACGCCCCAGTGCCGATGACCGAAGACCTGCCCACATCGGCCACCAATCCCTACGGTTGGACCAAGGTGATGATCGAGCAGATCCTGACCGACCTCGCCGTCGCCGACCCCCAGTGGCGGATCGCCCTGCTGCGCTACTTCAACCCGGTTGGCGCGCACAACAGCGGCCAACTCGGCGAGGACCCGAGCGACATACCGAACAACCTGATGCCGTTCATCGCGCAGACCGCGGTCGGGCGACGAGACAAACTGTCGGTGTTCGGCGGCGACTACGACACCCCCGACGGCACCGGCGTGCGCGACTACATCCACGTCGAGGACCTCGCTGAAGGTCACCTCGCCGCCCTGATCTGGATCACCGGCCACGACCGTGCCGTCTCCACCTGGAACCTCGGCACCGGCCACGGGACGTCCGTGCTCGAACTCGTCGAGGCCTTCCGCAAAGCCAGCGGCCAAGAGATCCCGTATGCCGTGGGCCCGCGCCGTGTCGGGGACATTGCCGCCTCGTATGCCGATCCCTCCCGCGCCCACGAAGAACTCGGCTGGAGCGCCACCCGCTCGGTCGAGGACATGTGCGCCGACACCTGGCGCTGGCAGCAAGGCAACCCCGAGGGCTACCCGGACTACTAGGGCAGGAATTGGCGACCCCGAAGAACGTCAATACTTATTGAAGTATCGGAACAACAGCCACTCTCTGACACACGCCGACGCAAATCAGGCGTACCATCCCGAGAATGTCCAGAAAGTTCAGCGGTCTCGGCGAACTTGAGCGCGCCGTGATGACTGTCCTATGGGACCACGGCCCCGATCAGAGTGTGCGCCAAGTGCTCACCCATTTGCGCAACTCCCGGGATCTCGCCTACACCACGGTCATGACGGTGTTGGATCGCCTCGCGAAGAAGGACCTCGCGCTACGGACTCGCGACGGGCGCGCCTGGTTGTACTCGGCCGGCTCGACGCGTGAAGAATTGACCGCCGCTTCGATGCGCGTAGGCCTCGACACCCTCGACTCGGGGGACCGTCAAGCCGCGATGCTCCACTTCCTCGGCCAGGCCGACGCCGCAGAGCTCGACGACCTTCGGGCCGCGTTAGCCGAAGTCGAACGGCGCCACTCCTAACCGAACCGCCATTGCTCACCACGACGCCACTCCGCACTGAGCAGCCACCGGCCTGATCTGGAGCTAGAGCATGGATGTTCTCGCTGTCGTACTACTCGGCATACTGGCGCTCACGTTTTCCGTCATTGGCCCACGCTTTATGGCGCCGCGCACCTCGTTCCGACTTTGCCCCGGCCCCGCGCTCTTGGTCTGGCAGTGCGTGGCCCTGGCTGGCATCCTGTCCGCTCTGCTTGCGGCTCCGGTCGCCGCCTGGTCGCTGACCGACCGCAATACGACGTTGATGTGGGCGGCCGCCACCCTTAGCGCAGCGATGCTGGGGCGGCTGCTGCTCAGCGGCCATCGGGTGGGCACGGGGCTGCGCGCGTTGCGCCGACGCCACCGCGACTTGGTGTTTCTGCTGGGGCACGTCGATCCGCTCACCCGCGTCACGGTGTTGGAGCACGCCAGTCCGACGGCATACTGCGTGCCCGGCGGTGACCACCACATCGTGCTGACCGCCGGGGCGGTGGCCGCCCTAGACGCCGACGAAATGGGCGCCGTCCTGGCCCACGAACGCGCACACCTGTCCGCGAGACACGACCTCATCCTCGAGTTCTTCACCGTGCTCCATCACGCCGTCCCTGGGCCCATCCGGTGCGAGGCGGCGCTGCGAGAAGTTCACCTTCTTGTCGAGGCCCTCGCCGATCGCGCCGCACTGCGAGTCGGCGGTGCCCGCCCTCTGGCTCGTGCGCTGGTCACCATGCACCAGGCGGCTCACCCCGACGCAACGATGGGCGTCGGCGGCGCCACCGAGCAGACCACCGCTCGACTGCTGCTCATTGCTGACGCTGCCCACCCTCGACGCGGTCGCGCTGCAGTGATGGTCGGCTTCGCGATCTGCGTGCTCGCGGTGCCTTTCCTCCTGGCCGCCCTCGGGGCATAGATTCTTGCAAAACGTAGTGTTCACAGTGACGTTGACGACCTCGATGGAAGCGACCAATCCCGTCGTAGCGGTCACCCGAGCCGCAGGCGGCAGGCGCCCGGCTCGGAGAAGGGCACGAGATCGACCGCGACCCCCGCTGCGCCGTACTGCTCCAGCGCACCCTCGACCATTCCTCGATGCACCTGGCAGATGACCTGCGGAACCCGTTGGGCTACGTCCAAAAACGGGCAGGTCCGTAAGGCAACGCCATCGTCATCGGGAGACGGATCGAAGCGCAGGTCGCTGAGCAACCCGAGGATCTGGCGCTCCGCCTCGTTGGACGCGCGCTGCTGTGGCCACGTCGAGGCTGCACCGGCGGTGGCTGACTGTCGACCCCAGGCGTGGCCGATCGCTCGGGCCGCCTCGGTGGGATCCCCCGGTGCCTGCGCCAGGTGACCGGCGAAAGCGGCGCTCAGACTGTGGTACTCCTCGAACACACTGGGCCCTCGCAGTGCCGCTCGGCCGGCCGCCGAGGGCGCAAACGCGTGGGACGGTCTGCCTCGACCGTTGGCCGGCAGCATCTCTCGCTCGACCAACCCACCCTCGATCAACACCGCCAAGCGGGTGCGCACCGTGTTGGTATGCAGGCCCAGCCGCTGCGCCAGATCAGGCACGGTTAAGGCCGCGTCGTGCCCCGCAAGGACCTCCAAGAGCGGGTTCGAACCTGCCAACGCGCCAGCACCGGGGGGCGGGGGCCTGCTTGGCCCGAGCGCTTGCTGTTTATTCACATTCTCAGTGTAATAATCCCGCACCGGTCGGGGGTTCGGCGCGGTCGGCCTATTTTTTACCTGCGGATTGTGTAAAAATAAGCCCTCAACACAACAAGATGGAAGAGAGTCGTCATGACGTACGTAATCGGCGCTCCGTGCATCGACATCCTGGACCGCGCCTGCGTGGACGAATGCCCCGTGGACTGCATCTACGAGGGACGTCGAGCGCTCTACATACACCCGGACGAGTGCGTCGACTGCGGCGCATGCGAGCCGGTCTGCCCCGTCGAGGCGATCTACTACGAAGACGATCTTCCGGAGCCGCTGAAGCCCTTCCTTCCGGACAACGATGATTTCTTCAGTCAGAACTTGCCGGGCAGAGACGAGCCATTGGGATCCCCCGGTGGCGCTGGTCTAGCGGGGGTCATCGGCACCGACACTCCCCTGGTGGCCTCCTATCCCGACCAACGTCCCTGACGTTGTCGGCGTTACCTCAGGAGCACATGATGGCAATCATCGATTCGAAGCGGTCGGCCAGACACGAGCCACCTGAACTACCCAGCCGACCGCGACCGAGCCTCGGCTCGAGGTTCGTCGGGATCGTCACGACCACCGACCACAAGGTCATCGGCAACCTGTATTTCGTGACGTCGTTCGCGTGGTTCGTCCTCGGCGGCGTGATGGCTCTGGTGATCCGGGCGGAATTGTTCGAGCCGGGACTGCAGGTGGTGGACAATCCGGAGCAGTACAACCAG
>JBBSVB010000205.1:0-5175 GCA_038233875.1 Actinomycetales bacterium
TCGCCGCGTGTATCTGCACGGCCTTCGCCTCGGCGGCAGTGCGCTGGCGCTTCCGGTTCCAGCGGGGCATCCGTCGCACCACGCTACTCACCGGACTGTTCCTGCTACTGGGCGGGGCGTTCAGCGTCGCACCAACAATGGCGCTGGCTGCAAGCCTCGGCTACAGCAGGGACGCCCACGCCGTACTCCTAGAGGTCGGCCTCGTCCTCCCATTCTGTGTCGCTGGACTCCTGACTGCCCGATGGATCCTCACCCGCAAGCCTCGACCAACGAGCGAACTGCATGGCATGCCATCGACCGCCTTTGCGAACTTGGACGAGCGCCATTAGCGCTTAAACAAGTACGACCGCATCTGCCGCGTTGAGGGCGGCGTCTGCTTATGTCGACTCGGAGATCCTACCGGCGGACTTGCGGTAGTTGGTAATGCCTAGTACCTTGTATCGCATGCCAAGTGAGTCTTCGCGGACCGAGCGAGAGAGCCTGATGCTCAAAGGTGTGCTCGACCTGTGTGTGCTGTCCATCCTGAGCAACAAGCCAACCCATGCCTACGGTCTGGTTGAAGCGCTGAGAGACCGCGATTTCGACCAGACCAGTTACGGGACGATCTACCCGCTCGTCACGCGACTCAAGCGGCTGGGGCTCGTCTCGCAACACTCCGAGCCGGGCGATAGCGGACCCGCACGAAACGTGCTGACGATCACAGCCGAGGGCCATTCAGCCCTTGGTGACCTGGTGCCCGTATGGCACGACGTTCAACAGCGCGTTTCGCGTGTACTAGACCAGGCGACCATTAGCGAGGAGCACACCCATGTCTGAGACATCCCCGAAGTCGCGCCGCGAGAACCTCAACCACGAGGTCCACACTCCTCATAAGCACGCCGTAAGCGCCTTCGTTGATGAAGTCGAGACGGCTTGGATTAGGGACGGACTCCCATCTCGAACTCGTCGTCGGCTCGCTCACGAGTTGGAGGACAGCCTTCACGCGGCCCTTGCTGATGGGGCGACGCTGGAGGAGGTTCTCGCCGCCGATGCTCGTACGCTTGCCGCCGAGATCGCCTCAGCGGAAGGCATCGCAGCAGACTCACGCGCCTACGACGAGCCCAACCTTCGTGGACTTGTCGCGTGGGCAATCGGGAGCGCAACGGCAATGGCCGCCTTCATATGGTTCTTCGCCCTCATTCCGGTTGGAATGATCTTCTACAACGAGTCCAGCACGGCCTCTCTGGTCGTGTCGTTGAGCCTCATCTACGGGATCTGCGGCGTACTTACGCTTGGTGCCGCCGCGCGCGGCATGGCCCACTATCTCCGCGAGGTCGAGAACACGCGCAGAACGGTCGTACTCGCAACAGCCGCGATGGGGATCACAGGCGCAGTCGGGGTGGGCATCTGCGTCGGCGTCGCAAGGCTGACCAACTACAGCAGCGCCCCAGTCGTCATCCTCTTCTACGTCCTGATCGTGGGAGCGCTGATGTCAGCAGGTATCGCCGCTGCCTGGCGGAGCCGACGTCCTCAGGTCAACTGACCCCGACCCGACTTCGGGCCAAGTAGGCACATGGACGGCGGTGGTCCAACCCGATTGTGCACAGCAGCCCGCGTCCAAGACCTGATAGCGCGACAGCATCAAGCACTGATATGCGTGAGAATCTAACTGGATCCTTCGGAACCGTTGGTCTTCCTGCGCCGAACTCCGGTGCTCGTCTTCTTCTTTACCTTTGGTGCCATGTACGGGCAAAGGCCACACGCGCCGCATAACTCCGGACACAGGGCGAGTTCCTCAGGGTCGGTGTCGATCCTGCTCGGGCAGTGGTCAGTCATGGTGGAGTTATCGGCATGAGGGTGGGAGCGCAGGTCGACGTGACGCGGATGGTGACGGGGTAGCGCCGGGCCTCGGTCGTCAAGTTTTGGATCACCTCGCGCAACTCGTGCCTGGCTGACTCATTAGCCGGGTCATGGGTGTGGTTGGCCCTCAGAAGGGCACTCACCTCGTCGACCATGACGAGGGTCGGTCCATTGGCGGGCTGGTCATCCGAACTCCTCGGCGGATGTGTTCCTCCCGACCGGTCGCCGTGCATCCAATGCAACACCGGTTTCTGCTCGGCATCGGTCGGTCGCGAACACTCGGCGGTCACGACACACCTCCGCTGCGGAGGTGTGTCGTGGTGACGTGAGTCGTCGCCCTCCAGCAAGAGTTGAATGGGTGGCATGAGGTGCCGGTTTTACGGGTCATGCTTGAAGTATCGGCAGTCCCACGGACAGGTTGAGTTTTGCGTGTTGAGCAGGTGCAGTCCGACTGGCTGACTGTCTCACCGATGGTGTGCGACGAGGGCTTGCGCCTGCGGCCACTATGCGAATTGGATGGCTACACCGGTGCAAGCGACACCATCGCGGCTGTCGTGCCCTGGTCAGCGCCGTCGTGCAGATAGTCCTTCACGAGGCGGGAGGCAAGCACACAGGCGTCGAAATGTTCCCAACCATGAGACCGCCAGGTGCATAGGGTTGCTTCGCCGTACTCGTAGTGAACCCACACGGGTTTCTTCCGCAGCCGGTAACGGTCCGAGCCGTAGGCGGGGCGACCTGACCGTGACAGTTCGTTCGCGTAAGCGGGGAGACCGTCAACTTTGAGGTAGGTCTCGTCGGTGTCCACACAGGTCGCAAGTGCTATCCCGCCCGGGGATGTGAAGTGCAGCCACTGCCATTCGTTGATCTCAACGATTCTGAACTTGGTAGAACCCACATAGACCGAGAGCCCGACAAGGTAGTCCGAGTCTCCGGACGGCAATCGGTTCACGGTGACTTCTATCGACATGGACGCTATGGGATCACATCGCCCGGCCCGTGCCGCCGCCCGTCCATAAAGAGAATGGTAGACGTGGATGTTCCTTTAGCCCTGTGTTGGCTGCCCGCTTGGCTGTATAGCGGAGGTAAATCTCTTCAAGTTCAACAACCGCATCCGCCCACCAAGAATAGGCAGGCGCTGGTGGTGCGTACCGGGTCCACAGCGACTACCCGACCGACTACCTGCAGATGCAATCTGACTAACGATGTGGCATCATAAGTCCCGAGCGCCACCCGTATTGTTAGAGGTCCGGGACCGTTCAAAGAGGTGCCCTGTTGCTGCAGGGCACCTCGCTTATGTTCTACCCTAATGGTTTTTGGCGCTGTCAGACGGCGCTGGCCCATACGGCGAGGACCGTCAGACAAACTGGGTCAGATGATTTTCGCCGAATGGTTTGAAGGTATGTTTCGTAATATATTCGAGGTGCGGCTCAAACTTTGCCGCGCTACGCAGTCTGCCGCTTGACGAACGAATCAGGTCAAACTCGCAGGCCACGGGAAGGACTTGGTCGTGAAGTTTTGGGCGCGGACTCGCGGCATTGTGTGGAGTGCTCTGTTGACTACACGCGTCACTCGACCGCCTCGGCAGCCGACCGCACCGACTCGACCATCAATGCCTTCCAGCAGTCGCACTCATCGCCGTCAAACGAAGTGCAGTCGCGCGAGTGGTCGTAGTTGCTCTCGATTGACAGCATCTTATTGATCAGTTGATGGCGAGCAGCCTCGGCGGACTCTGCGCGGTCGTGCCAGCGCAAAGTCCGGCGTTCGTCCTCCGCACGCAGCAGGCGCAGCCTGCTGACGGTCCTGTCTCGCTCAGTAATCTCTTCTACGTCCAGCGCGACCCTCGCCGTCTTACGCCCCGCATGGGCCAACTCGGCGTTGGCTTCGTCGCGCTCGGCTAGAGCCGCGAGTGGCGTCTCCTGAAGTAGGGCATGTGTTCCATCCGGTGAGACTGGGGCACCGGGCGGGCCTCCATTCTTCTGCTCTGACTGGACCTCATCGAGCCGATTCGCGAGGATCCGTTCGACGTGCTTGCCAAGGGTTTGGATGCCGCCCTTCTGTCCGTCGCGAAGCCAATGCCGAAGTCGTTCCCGCTCGGCATTGGTTAGGTGTGCACGCTTGTCAGTCACGACGCACTCCACGTTGGCGGGCGTTGGCGGGTGGGCGTCAGAGTCGAGGTAGGGGTTCTGCTCTAGCAGCCCAGAACCGACCGAGCAGTTCATTGTCCTTGCGAGGTGCATGACCCCTTCAGTCCACGCATCGGCCTTCTCGCACTCGCCGCAAGTCATCCCGACACCGCCGCGTCGCGACAGGCGTCACACCAGTGGTCGCCGTTGGAGTCGGTGGGACCATCCGGGTCGTTGCTTCCGCAGGCGATGCAGAGCCCGAGCAACTGGGCCTTGAAGTGCGTCCACCAGTCGGCAAGGTCTCCCGGAATGCCAGACGGAAAGGTCGCCCCGCATGTGCAGACAATCCAGCCCGCGTCACCATCACCATCGAAGTCCGGAGCATGATTTTGGGTAATCTCCGCGAGATGTACAGCGGAAACGTCATCCGTGTTGCGCGTTGCCGCAGGAACTGGGGCAACAGCAGAGGTCGCTTCAGTGTTATCGGCATCCGTGGTCGCGAGTAGCGCTCGCGCTGCCTCGTCGCCGGTGAGGGAAGTCCCTGCACCCCAAGCGTCCACGGAGGACCACTCGGCGGCGAGATCACGCAGACGTATGCCCTGATCGACTTCTGCGGGGCGCGTCGAACTGTGCTGGGTCATTAAGTTCCTCCGTAGGGGGTGCTTCTATGCGGTGGCATTTACATCAGGGGTATCGGCCTGAATTGGCTCTAACGCATCCTGCGGGGCCACACGGACAGGTGACGAACGTGTCGCTGGACGGCTATCGCAACGTCACGGTGGTGAGCGTGCTGGATTAAGGTTCCGACTCGGCGGGCGTACGGGCAGGTTGAGCCTGGCAAGGGCGGGTTTTCTCGATGCCGTGTTTTTGATCACGCCGTATCAGGTAGAGGTGTGGCGCGCTTCGTCCGTGGCTGTCTTGATGTCTTCTTCGACTTGCTGGGACGCGGTGCGCATCTCGTGTCCGATGTTGAGACAGGACGCGAGATAGAAGGCAGTTCCGACTTGACCGTCCTGTAGCGCTCGCTCGCGAGCCGCCATGACTTCCTTCTCCCCCGCTCGGGTGCTGGCGTGGCGGGCGATGTCTGCCATCGCTTCGACCTGCGCGTCAGTACGGGCTTCAATGCCCCTCGCGGCCTTCACAGCAGCGATGCCTGTTTCGTACTTGGGGCGGGTATGGGCGGCACAGCGCCGTCCGCCTTCTCGTGCGGGCA
>JBBSVB010000206.1:0-5134 GCA_038233875.1 Actinomycetales bacterium
ACCACAACGTCGCGCCCGCGCTCGGCGGCCGGCAGACGATCGGCAATGGCCGCGCTCGATACGCCGATCCGGGGTCGCAACTCAAACACATCGACCGCGCCCAGGACTTCCCCGAGCACCCCCGCGACTCCATCGGTGGGGTGGATGCGAGCGGCCGCCAACTGGAGCAGCGTGGTCTTGCCGGCGCCGTTGGGGCCGAGCACGACCCAGCGTTCGCCCTCTTCGATTGACCACGTGATGTCGTGGAGCAACTGATTGCCCCCACGGGTCACACCCACCCCGGCAAACTCCAGAACATCGCTCATGTCGGCCAAGGGTAGTTGCCGCAGCGGTTCTACGATGACTTCCATGCCTGAGTTGCCTGCGAGCGTGCGTGTCGCCCTCTGGGCATCGGCGGCGCTCAACGGTCAGGCGGACGTAGACGCCGTGGCTCGCGTGGCGTTGCCGGATATCGACGACATCAGCGGCCTCACCCCGACGTTGCGCCTGTGGCGAGATGTCGCGGAGCCGTTCGTGCTCGTCGCGTTGCCCCGGCCGGGTCACCTCGCGGGTATGCCGTCAGGTCCGGCCGACATGATCGCCGCCGCTCACCACGCCGAAGAGATGGTGTTCGTCCCGCAGTTGGGGGGTGCGTTGGTGCCACAGATCGCCCCCTACGGGTCGAGTAGTGAGCCGGGATGGAGTGCCGCCTGGACGGCATACCCCAGCGACCCGATGCCGCAGCACGTGGTGCAGGCGATCAGCGTGGCCGACGTCGAGTTGCGGCTGCGCACGACCCTGGCCGACCTGACCGAAAATCTCGCGCTGACCCCTGGATCAACGATGGCCAGCGCGGCCGCGGAAGTCTTCGCGCGGCGCAGCGTCAGCACCCAGTGGGGTATGCCGTCCGGTGTGCCCAAGCGCGCCTCGCGTGTCATCGAGTTAGCGGGCTCGGTCATGACGCTGGCCGACATCGGGCTCGCCGACGGTATGCAGTCCGTCGACTCCTCGAGCACGGTCGGCCGCGAAGTGCTGCTGCGGCGGCTTCGCGACGAAGCCACCGCAGCGTTAACAACCGCCACCAACGCCGCCGCTATGTCGTTCGCCGGCTGGGGCTAGTCGAGGACGGCGGAGTACACCTTCATGGTGCGCTCGGCGATGGACTCCCAGGAGAAGTCGCCGATCGCGCGCGTCCGCCCTTTTTCGCCCATCGAGCGGCATCGCGCAGGGTCACTGAGGGCCTCGTTGAGGGCGTTGGCGAAGTCGTTGACGTACTGGTCTTCGTCAACCGGGGTTCCGGTGCCGTCGGTCTTCTGCTCGATCGGCACCAACCAACCGGTCTCACCGTGCACCACAACCTCTGGGATGCCGCCCGTTGCGGTGGCGACCACGGCTGCGCCGCAGGCCATGGCCTCGAGGTTCACGATGCCGAGAGGTTCGTAGACCGAGGGGCACATGAACACCGTTGCGTGCGACAGGATCGCGACGACCTTATTGCGGGGCAGCATTTCGGCGATCCAGATGGTCGCGCCGCTGCGCTCGCCGCGCAGTTCGTCGACCAGGGCCACGACCTCGTTTTTGATTTCGGGCGTGTCTGGCGCTCCGGCCAGCAGCACGATTTGGGTCTCTTCGGGGATCTGGCGCAGCGACTTCAGCAGGTAGGGCAGACCTTTCTGCCGGGTGATCCGCCCCAGAAAGACCACGCTCGGCTTGTCGGGATCGATGCCGTGGTCGGCCAGCACTGCCTTGGCTTCGTCGCTGGTGTCGGGCTGCCACAGCTCGGAGTCGATGCCGTTGTGCACCACTTTGACCCTGTCCGGGTTCAAGTCGGGATAGCTGCGCAGCACGTCCTTGCGCATCCCGTCCGAGACGGCAATGACGGTGGCCGCTGCCTCATACGAGGTCTTCTCGATATAACTCGACAGGCGGTAGCCGCCACCAAGCTGCTCAGCCTTCCAGGGGCGCATAGGCTCCAGGGAGTGGGCCGAGACGATGTGCGGCATACCGCCGACGAGGGACGCGACGTGGCCGGCGTAGTTCGCGTACCAGGTGTGGCTATGCACGATGTCGGGGTTGGCGGCGATGACGTCGGAGGCCATCGTCAGGTCGACGCCGAGAGTGCGCAACGCTGGGTTTGCCTCCGACAGTGCCTCAAGCGCCGGATATCCGTAGGTGTCTGCTTCATCGACGGGGTCGTCGAAGGCGCGCACGTTCACCTTCAACTCCGACCGAGCACGCAGCGCACGACTCAACTCCGCGACGTGCACCCCCGCGCCTCCATAGATGTTCGGTGGGTATTCGCGAGTCAGGATGTCGATAAGCACCCGTTCACGCTATCGAATGCGAGGAACGAGCGCACCACTTCTCGCGCAACTCCCTCGATCTGGCCTAGGTTGTGTCCATGGTGAACTCCCCAAACAAGCGCCCCAAAGTTCTTGCGATCGTGTTGGCTGGCGGGGAGGGCAAGCGGTTGCTGCCGCTGACCGCTGACCGAGCTAAGCCTGCCGTTCCCTTTGGTGGCATCTACCGCCTCATCGACTTTGCGCTGTCCAACATCGTCAACTCGGGCTACTTGCGCGTGGTCGTGCTGACTCAATACAAATCGCACAGCCTCGACGCCCACGTGACCAAGACCTGGCGTATGTCGACGCTTCTGGGCAACTACGTCGCACCCGTTCCCGCGCAGCAGCGGTTGGGCAAGCACTGGTTCTCCGGCAGCGCGGACGCGATCCACCAGAGCATGAACCTGATCCACGATGAGAAGCCGGACATCGTGGTGGTGGTGGGCGCCGACCACGTCTATCGGATGGACTTCTCGCAGATGGTGCAGCAGCACATCGACACTGGTGCAGGCGTGACGGTGGCGGCGATCCGTCAGCCCCGCGCCGAGGCCTACCAATTCGGTGTCATCGATGTCGACGCGGACGACCCGAGGCGGATCGGCCAGTTCTTGGAGAAGCCGACCGACGCGCCGGGTTTGCCGGACTCCCCCGACGAGGTCTTGGCATCCATGGGCAACTACGTCTTCAACGCCGACGTGCTGGAGAAGGCGGTCAAGGACGACGCTGACTTGGAGGGCTCCAAGCACGACATGGGCGGCGACATCGTGCCTGCGTTCGTCGAGCGTGGCGAGGGCTGGGTCTACGACTTCAAGGACAACGACGTGCCTGGGTCCACCGATCGGGACCGCGGCTACTGGCGCGACGTCGGGACCATGGACTCCTACTACGACGCTCACCTCGACCTGATCTCGGTCCACCCCATCTTCAATATGTACAACGAAGAGTGGCCGATCTTGACCAACTACGGCTGCGCTGCCCCCGCGAAGTTCGTGCACGGCTCGGAAAATCGTGTCGGCACCGCCATCGACTCGGCGATCTCCCCCGGCGTCGTTGTCAGTGGTGCCACCGTCACGGGTTCGGTGCTCTCACCTCGCGTCAAGGTGCACAGCTTCAGCACGGTGAAGGGCTCCGTGCTGTTGGATGGCGTCATCGTCAACCGGCACTGCACCATCAACAAGGCCATCATCGACAAGGGCGTGGTGATCCCCGAGGGCACGTCCATCGGTGTCGACCACGACCATGACCGGGCTCGCGGGTTCACCGTGACCGACTCTGGTCTGGTCGTCATCGGCAAGGGCGTCGTGATCGAAGCGCCCGGGGGCTCGGTCAACACTGAGGAGATCGACCCGGCCATCTAACGAGCGTGGAGTGTCGGCACGCGGTGGGTTTCGGTCTTAGAAGCCCATCGCGTGGAAGCCACCGTCGACGTGCACGATCTCGCCGGTGGTGCTGGGGAACCAGTCAGAGAACAGCGCGCAACATGCTTTGGCTGCTGGCGTGGGGTCCCGCACGTCCCAGCCCAAGGGTGCGTGATCGGTCCACTTGGCGAACTGCTCGAACTCGGGGATCGAGTTGGCGGCGGTGGTGGACAGCGGGCCAGCGGCGACAAGGTTGCTGCGGATGCCCTGAGCGCCGAGGTCGCGAGCCAAGTAGCGACTCGTGGACTCGAACGCTGACTTAGCAACGCCCATCCAGTCATACATCGGCCAGGCGTAGCTCGCGTCGAAGGTCAGACCGACAACGCTGCCGCCGGGACCCATCAACGGCAGGGCTGCCGCGGTGAGGGACTTTAAGGAGTATGCCGAGATCTGGACCGCCGTCGCGACGTCTTCCCACGGCGCGTTCATGAAGTGGAACGCGCCCTTGGGGGCGAAGCCGATGGAGTGCAAGACGCCGTCGATGTGGTCGACGTGCTCGCCCAAGCGCTCGGCGAGGGTGTCGAGATGCTCGGTGTTAGCCACGTCCAGCTCGACGATCTTGACCGGCTCCGGCAAACGGCGCGAGATGGCCTGCGTGATCTTCATGGTGCGACCGAACGAGGTCAGCACCACTTCGGCACCTTGCTCTTGGGCCAATTTGGCCACGTGGAAGGCGATCGAGCGGTCCGTGAGGACCCCTGTGATCAGGAGTTTCTTATTTTCTAGCAGCATGGGTGGCCCTTCGAAGCGGTCGGTGGTGTCAGTGTCCCATTCCCATGCCGCCATCAACGGGAATGACAGCACCGGAGATGTATGCCGCACTAGGGCTGGCGAGGAAGACGACGGCGTCGGCAACTTCCTGGGGTTGTGCAAACCGCCCGGCCGGGATGGCCGAGAGGTAAGCCTTGCGGCGTTCGTCAGGAAGGGCAGCAGTCATCTCGGTCTCGATGAAGCCGGGGGCGACCACGTTGGCCGTGATGCCGCGGCCACCGAGCTCACGGGTGATGGAGCGAGCCAGGCCGACGAGGCCCGCTTTCGAGGCCGCGTAGTTGGACTGCCCCGGCGCGCCATACAAACCGACGATCGAGGACACCAAGATAATGCGTCCGTGGCGGGCTTTGATCATGCCCTTGGACGCGCGGCGGGCGCAGCGGAAGGCCCCGGTGAGGTTGGTGTCGAGCACGTCGGAGAAGTCTTCGTCGCTCATCCGCATTAGCAAGGTGTCGCGGGTGATGCCCGCGTTGGCTACCACGACGTCGATGCTGCGCCCCAGCATCCCCTCGGCGACAGTGAACGCGGCGTCAACGCTCGCCGAATCGTCAACGTGACACAGCACTCCGCGCAGGCCGTCCGGCGGCTCGCCACTGCGGTGGGTAATGACCACGTCGTCACCCT
>JBBSVB010000207.1:0-5125 GCA_038233875.1 Actinomycetales bacterium
GGGGACAGGCCCATGGTCGTGTCGACGCTGATGCCACCGGCGACGGCGCAGGCGGAGGCACCGTTGCCGAGGTGGATCACGATGGAATTGACCTCAGAGAGCGGCCGATCGAGCAGGGCGGCGATGCGCCGTGAGACGTAGGCGTGTGACGTGCCGTGGAACCCGTATTTGCGCACCCCGTAGCGCTCACGCCACTCCCGGGGGACGGCATACTCGCGGACCGCCGGGGCCATGGTGGCGTGAAAGGCGGTGTCGAAGACGGCGACGTGGGGGAGGCCTGGGAACACCAAACGCGCCGCTTCGATGCCTTGAACGTTGGCGGGGTTGTGCAGCGGGGCTAACGCCGCAAGGTCGAGGATCCCCGCCACCACGTCGTCATCGATCAAAGTGGGGCCGGTGAACCGTTCGCCGCCGTGGACCGCGCGGTGACCGACGGCTCCGACCCCGGCACCATCAAGGTCGGGGCCGCGCTCCGCGAACGCCTCACGGAGCGCCACGAACGCCGCGCTGTGGTCGGGGCAGTCGAAATCGCGGGTGTGCCGTTGCCCGTCGACGGTGTGGCGGATGTTGGAGCCCGCGTCACCGATGCGTTCAACGAGTCCTGCGGCGTGGCTCTCGCCGGTGCTGGGGTCAATGAGTTGGTACTTCATCGAGGACGAGCCGGCGTTGATGACCAGGACTTGGTGATTCATGGGTGTCAGCCCTTGGCCTGGATCGCGGTGATGGAGATGGTGTTGATGATGTCTCGCACGGTCGACCCTCGGGAGAGATCGTTGACCGGTTTCCGCAGGCCCTGCAGTACCGGGCCGATCGCAACTGCGGAGGCACTTCGTTGCACCGCCTTGTACGTGTTGTTGCCCGTGTTGAGGTCCGGGAAGATCAGCACGGTTGCTCGACCGGCCACTCGCGAGTCCTTCAGTTTGGTGGCCGCGACTGCGGGGTCTACGGCTGCGTCGTACTGAATGGGACCCTCAACCTCTAGCTCGGGTTGACGTTCTTTGACCAGTGCGGTGGCCTCACGGACCTTTTCGACGTCGGCACCCTTGCCTGAGCCGCCGGTGGAGTAGGAGAGCATCGCGACCAGAGGGTCGAGCCCAAAGGTCGCCGCCGTGGTGGCTGACGAAATGGCGATGTCGGCGAGTTGCTCAGCGTTGGGCATCGGGTTGATCGCGCAGTCGCCGTAGGCCAACACCCGGTCGGCCAGGCACATGAAGAACACGCTGGAGACGACCTTGACCCCGTCGGCCGTCTTGATGATCTCCAGTGCTGGGCGGATCGTCGCGGCAGTGGTGGTGACCGAGCCGCTGACCATGCCGTCCGCTTCGCCCGAGTAGACCATCATCGTCCCGAAGTAGGAGGGGTCGGCGATAGCGTCTGTGGCCGCTTCGAGCGTCACGCCTTTGTGTGCGCGGAGCCCCGCGTAGGTCTCTGCATACTCAGACAAACGCGGGTCGGTGGTGGGGTTGCGGATGTCGGCTCGGCTGATGTCGAGCCCGAGCGAGGCGGCGCGGGCCCGGATGTCGTCTTCGATACCGAGCAACGTGAGGTCTGCGATCCCGCGGGCCAACACTGTGTCGGCGGCCCGCAAGATGCGGTCCTCCATGCCTTCGGGCAGCACCACGCGGGCACCTGCGGTGCGTGCACGCGCGGTGAGTCGGTGCTCGAACATCAGCGGCGTCAGCACCTGCGAGTTAGTGGTGGATGTGGGGAGCACCTGGGCGACGTCGATGTAGTCGCGCACCGAGGTCTTGGCCCGCTCGATCTTTCGCGGCGCGTCGGGAGTGATGGCACCCATCGCACGTTCTGCGGCGCGAGCGGTCTCCATCGTGCCCGCCGGCGCAGTCAGGATCGGCAATTCGACGTTGAGGCCGCTGATGAGGGTCTGGGTCTGCTCGCTGAGCGGGAAGCCACCGTTGAGCACCACGGCGGCCAAAGAAGGGAAGGTCACCGCTTGGTGGGCCATCACGACGGCGAGCAGGATGCCCTCGCGGTCGCTGGGACAGATCACTACACAGCCTTCGGTGAGGCGGTCCAGCACGTGCGGCATGGTCATCGCGGCCACGATGACGCCCATCGACTCCCGATCCAACAACGCCTCGTCGCCTTGTATGAAGGAGGCGTCACAGGCGTTCATCACGTCACGCACTGTCGGAGCCGATAGGAGGTCGTCTTCGGGCATGGCGTATGCGGGGAGGTCGCCGAGGTGTTCGGTGAGCTCGGCGGCGATGGTGTCTCGCTGATCAGGATCGCACCGGTTGACCACCACACCGGCTATCTGGGCGTGCCGCGCAGTGGCCTCGCTCATCATCAGGTCGACGAGGGTGACCAGGTCGCTGACGTGCCGGTCGACCCCGGGCACGATGAGCAACATACGCGTGCCGAGGTTGGCGGCGATAGTGGCGTTCACGCTGAATTCGGTCGGGGTCGGCACTCCGGTGAAGTCCGAGCCGATGAGCAAAACGGCGTCGTGCTGCTCGGCATACGCGTGGTATCGCTCCACGATCTCGCCGACCGCCTTGTCGGTGTCTTCGTTGATGGCTTCGTGCGTCACGCCCACGGCCTCGGAGGGGTCCAGCGCCGAGGTGCTGAGCGGCAGGAGCAACTCCAGCAGAGGGTCATGGGCAGGGTCCCGGACCACGGGACGGAACACCCCCACGTGCCCACCGCCCTCCAACATCTGCGCTAAAAGCCCCACCGCAAGCGCAGACTTACCCGATTGGGACTCGGCCGAAGCTAAATACAGGGAGGTCTTCACCGTTGCAGCCTAGTGACGATGGGGCCGCTCTGGCAGAGTGAGCGCCATGAATGCAGCGAACGGGCCAGCAATCCGCGTGTGGGTCAACGGCGAACGGGTGGATGACGCGCCATCGATGTCCGCGCTCGACCACGGCGTCACGGTCGGTGACGGAGTCTTTGAGACCGCCAAAATCGTCGACAATAAGGTCTTTGCGATCACGCGACACCACGACCGGATGGACCGCTCATTGCACGGTTTGGGTCTGGAGAAGCTGGATCGAGGGCGTGTGCAGGAGGGCATTGACGCGGTCCTCGCTGACGAGCCAATTGAGTTGGGGCGCTTGCGCTACACGGTGACTGCCGGCCCCGGTCCGCTCGGGTCGGATCGCCTCGATGGAGCGATGACCTACATCGTTTCGGCCGGAGCAGTCCCGATACCGCCCGTCTCCACCTCGGTGGCCGTGGTGCCCTGGGTGCGCAACGAACGTGCGGCAACCGTGGGCCTCAAAACCACGTCGTATGCCGAGAACGTCGTCGCCCTGGCCGCCGCCAAGAGCCTGGGTGGCAGCGAAGCGATCTTCGCCAATACTGCTGGTGCGCTGTGTGAAGGAACCGGCTCCAACATCTTTCTGGTCGTGGACGGCGTGGTTCTGACGCCCTCGCTGGAGACTGGGCCACTGGCTGGGATCACCCGGGCGTTGACGATCGAATGGTTGACCGAGGCGGGCATCCAGATCGTCGAGGACGAGTTGCCGCTGTCGTTGCTGGCCGAGGCTGACGAAGCGTTCATTACCTCCAGCACACGTGACATCCAGCCGCTGAACGCCATCCGTGTTGTCGGATCGGTCTCGACGCTGGCCGGTCAGCTCGCTGGTGCCCCGGTGGCCGAGCGGTCCTTTGGCGATGCGCCAGGGCGGATCACGGCCCAAGCGCAGGAGATCTTCGCCCGCATGAGCATCGAGCGCTTCGATCCCTGAGTTTTTCGCGACGCGTCAGGGGTTGCGTTTTTCGGTAACAGGACGATAGTGGAATACATGGCACAAGAACAGAAGGCCTCAGGTCCGTCTGACCCCTCCGAGGCTGGCCCCATCCCCGGTGATAGCAGTTCGCCCGTCCGGATGTTTGCGACCGCGATGGTGGCTTTGGCGTGCGCTGTCGGAGCGATGTGGGTCTCGGGTGCGGGCTACTCAAACTGGATCGCAGCCGTTCTCATCATCGTGGGGCTTCTGGCCATCCTCGACCTCGGCGTCGGAGCGCGCGAACGCCTGAGTGACGACGGAGACGCGTGAGCCGACTGCCGACAGCCGATTCGTCAGTGGCTGTGCGGTCAGGCTAATGTCTGTCCTCGCACGGACGTATAGCTCAGTTGGTTAGAGCGTTCGCTTCACACGCGAGAGGTCATGGGTTCGAGTCCCCTTACGTCCACTTTGCCGACAGTGCGTTGACCAGCGATTATGCCCAGGCCCTGGGGTAGTGATGACGAGTTCGTGCAGGATACGTGCAGGATAGGTCCAGGGGAATCGTTCATGTGTGATTTCTGGCTCTGAATCGTCCGCCACTTCCCGCGACCCGTCCTGGAGGATGAATCTTCTTGGGACAGTAACGAAACGCTGCGGCGAGCGATCGAGATCCGGGACGGCCATGTGGTCAATCCGAAGATTCTGGCCTTCCAAGGACGAGCGGCACACCCGCCTTACGACCTGGCCCGATAACCAACACTTCCGGCCACCGCTGCCGCAGTTAGGCGTGGGACCGACCGCCGCGCGATCTAGGTTGGGCCGCTACAACGATCGCATTTCCGGAGTCGTGTACGACATATATGAGCCTGCCTTTTTCACCGATCCAGTCCACCTGCACGATCCGCGGCCGCGTCGGCCTGCTGGCTGAATTGTCTGAGCAGCCAAGATACGGAGTGCTTGGTCCACGTCCCCGAACAGCAACTGTACCCAGCCGGCCGGCGTTGGCAGCGATGCTTAGGGGACTCCTCGAGCCTCTCTAACCGCGAACGTGCCCGCCAGCGTTGTCACGAAAAGTGGGGGGCTGGTGATGCGCGACACCAGCCACTGCGTCTAGGACACCGGGTCTAGTGGGCCCCACCGTTGCCTTTGCGGTCACGAACCTTGGCCACGGCATCCTTCAGTCTCCGCTGATTTTCGGGTTTGCGCGCCAAGTCGATCGCCTTCGTGACCAGGCCAATCTTGATCAATTTGCTGAACATACCCATGTCGGCTCCTTGTCCATGTAAGGCCACCTATACCGCTCCCGGCGAGGCGTGCCATGTCACCAACGTATCTTCTTCAGCCGTCTCGTGCCGGGGCTCCCTCCATCGCCGGAACCCCTGCACGCCCGCGGGCGACTCCAGACAACGACGCATAGGGGGAGCTCCTTA
>JBBSVB010000208.1:0-5085 GCA_038233875.1 Actinomycetales bacterium
ATCGGTCGCGTGGCCACCGACGCCACACACCGGGGCCGCGGCTACGCAGCCACGCTGATGCGTGCCGCCCTCAGCGCGTTGGGCTCAGGAGAGGTCACGCTCGAAGCTCAGGCCCACCTCGAGACTTGGTATGCAGGATTCGGGTTTGAGCGCGTGGGTGCAGATTACGTGGAAGACGGCATACCCCACCTTCCTATGCGCCGACGGGCCTGAGCCGGTCGGCGCGATGAGCGGCTCGGCTTCCGACCGCGCCCGCGACACCGCACCCACCGTCGTGCTTCGTACAAACGTCTGTCCCAAGAGCAAAACATCGCGCTATAGGGCGATGTTGTGCGTGGGAAGCGGCGGTCTGCGCGAAGGCCGATATGCACACCTTCGAGTCGCCCCTCACCGTCCACAGAATGCCCCACTGCACGAGGACCGCCGATGGGCGAGCGCACCCTGAATGCGTAGACCCAGCCTTGCGAGAACTGCTCATTGGCCGCCATCACGTCGTCACCGCGGCCGAGATGGCCCAGGTGGGCGCCGATCCACGGACCGTCCGGCACCTCGCCGCTCAGGGGGAGATCGTGCGCCTCGCCAAAGGCGTCTACGCCGATGGCACCGTCATGCGAGAAACAGATGCGCCTCAGCGCCACATATTGCGGTCCCGAGCAATGCTCGCATTGCTGCCGTCGGGGCTCGCGCTGAGCCATCATTCAGCGGCGGTGATGTGGTCGATGCCTTGGCTCGGCGCCGTCCCGACTCGGGTGCACCTCGTCCGGACGGGCGCGGGTCAACACCGGCGATCGACGGCATACACGATCTATCGCAACCTCCCGGGCGTTCGAGTTCTTGACTCGTTAGGTATGCCGGTCGTGGAGCCTGCGTACGCGCTGTTGGGAGTGGCCGCAGAGCACGGTCTCAGACAGACCGTGGTGGCCCTTGACGGAGCGTTGCAGTCAGGCATCATCGATGGCGAACGCATCAACGAGGTGGTGGCCGAATGCGGCGGCTGGCCGGGACGAACGATGCTCCAGTGTGCGATGAACCTGGCCGATCCGCGGTGTGAATCTCCCGGCGAAACCTTGACCCGATTGCTGCTGCGCTCCCTCGGCATACCTGCGCGCTCCCAGGTGACTATCACGGCGTCCGGGCCGTCGTTCACGGCGCGCGTAGACTTTTTGTTGGAGGCAAACCCGGTGGTGATCGAGTTCGACGGGATGATGAAGTACGGCTCGGCGGATCAAGGGGCGAACCGGCGTGCGTTGGTGGCCGAGAAGCAGAGGGAGGATCGGTTGCGGTCGCTGGGCTATGAAGTCGTGAGGTTGGTCTGGGCCGATCTGAAGAATCCCGATGCGGTGCGCCGTCGGATTGAAGCGGCATGTCGACGATCATCAAAGGTCGCCTAACGTCCATACCGTTGCTCACTGGGCAGGCCATCGGGTTATAGCGCGATGGCCTGCACATTCGGCGCGGGTTTGCACCTTGGGCGATGTCAGGTGACCTGACGGCTGACTGACCGTCTCCGGGTGCGTGGTCGGGTGCGTGTGGTCGGGGGAACGAGAAAGCCAGGGGGCCCGGCATACGGGCACACCCTGGCTTCGTCGCGAGGTAATCACGTCACGCGGCTCGGGCCGGACGTGTCACGCGGGGATCACTCGGAGGCCGTTTCCGCCTTCGCCATCAATTGCTTGGGCGCCGTCGCCTGAATCTGCGGCAGCAACTGAGCCATCAGCAGCGTCGAGAGCGCCGACGTGTCGCCGGAGTGCTCGTCGGTGTGCACGATGACCGGACGCGGTGCGTTCTCGGCTAGTTTGGCGCCCACATTCAGGCGGCGGCGAGCGAGCTCGTAGCCCAGCACCGCACGGTTGTCCCGGTATGCCGTGGCCAACTGCTCCTGCGCTTTGGCCTCGCCTTGGGCAGCGACGAGGTTGGTGCGGGCCCGCGTTTCGATTTCGTAGGTCACGCGCTGGGCTTCGGTCTCGCGCTCTTCGAGCATCTGAGCGACGTCCTTGCGGGCCTTGTTGAGCGCGCCCTTGACCTCCACGATCTTGGCGTCGCGGATCTTCTTGGACCGCTCGATCTGCATGAGCAGGCTGTCGATCCGGCGCTTGCGGACCAGCTCCCACTCCTTCTCGTATGCCGAGAGTTCCTTCGACGTCCGCTCGCGGGTCGAGAGGTGCTCGCGGTACTGGTCAGGCAGCTGCACGTCCGGGATGTTGCAGCCCATAATCTGGACGCCGTAACGGGTCAGCTGACGGTTCAGCAGGTCTTGCATGTCCTTCACGTCCGAGCCGCGCAGGTCGTAGGCGCGCTCGGTGTTGACCAACCGGCTGCGCTGACGGATCGCGTCCTGGACCGAGTTGGACAAAACCAGGTCGAAGTTGCCGGCGCCAATGGTCTGCACGAAGCGGACCGCGTCGACGATGCGGAACCGCAGGAAGAACTCGATCGACTTCAGCGGCACGTTCTCGTGCGTCGGGCTGGACAGCACCGGCGCGGCATACGGAATCTCGGTGGTGATGTCAACGACGTAGGCCACGCGGGCCCACGGGTGCCACAGGTAATGGCGGCCGGGCGGCAGTCCCTTGCCGCTGATGGCGCCGAATTTGGTGAGCACGCCGACGGTGCCTTCTTCGATCTCGATGATCGAGGACCGCCACCACCATAGGGCGGCTAACGCCAAGAAGATCACCGCCCCCAGGAATGCGAGCACGCTGAAACCGCCTCGGTCGGCGAGCGTCAAGAATACGCCGCTGAGACCCGACCACAGGGCTAGCCACACGAGCGAGAGCCAACGCAGGCCCCGAGTGTCCTTGGGGATGACGACCGGGACCAGGGCCCCACCGTCACCACCGCGCAGAAGCGCTGCGACGTCGCCCCAGCCGGCGAGGGCCTCTTTGATTGACGACATGCCGTGGGTCCCACGCATCATCTGCTGTTGTTCACTCACCGTTGTGTCCTTCCTGAGCCGGTGCCTGCGACGACGACGTCATCGGCTGGGGTGCTTCGTTCTGGGGTGCTTCGTTTTGAGGTGCAATCGGTGCGGCCTCCCATGCGGGCCTGCCATCTCCGGTGACGGAGCGGCGGATTTCTTCCATCCGGTCCTCGCCGGGCAACTCGACGTCCGTGTCCGAGGGCGGCACGATCTCGACCTTTGTCTCCTGCGGCGGTTGCAGCAGGTGCGTGATCTCGTCCTTGCGGCTGGCCACGCGCTGCTCGATGGCCGGCTTGTTGGCGCGGATCGCGTCCATGTCCTCCTCGGAGAACAACGCCGTGTCGGAGTCGCCGATCAGCTGGCGGGCGATCTTCAAGAAGTCGACGCCCTCGGAGTCGCCACCGATGCGCACGATCTGCGGCAGGGACGAGGCCAGCGATTCCAACTTCTCCAGCATGTCCTGTTGGTAGCGGTAGTCGAGGATCTCCGGGGCCAACGCAGCGCTGACGGCGCGGATGTCCAGGGCCTGAGCTTCCAGCAGCGCCGCGTTCGCGTTGGCGGTGGACTCGGCCTCGACGAAGCGCTGACGAGCCATCGAATCGGCCCGGTTTGTCTCCCGCTCTAGGGCGGTGTCCATCTGGGCTTGGTAGCGCGCGATGTCGGCCTGGATCGAGGACAGCGTCTCGTTGAGCGAGGCAAGGTCCTTATTGAGGTCTCCGTCGTTCTGCTCTTTCTTCAGCTGCAGTTCGTACTCGTAGGTGTAGGCCTCTTTGGCTACCCGGATCATCTCGGGGGCCGCAAGGTCCATCCGGTACTCCTGGTTGGCCGGCTCGGCGTGCGTGATGTTTGCCGTCGTCAGCTCCACTGCGGGGGCGAACTGAGCGTTCAACTGCTCGAGCAATTTGGCGGTGCTCTCACCGACGAGGTCGTAGATGCCCGAAGCCTCCTGCTCGTAGATCAGCGAACGGGTCGTCTCGGAGATGGCGTTGTTCAGCTTGTCTTGGAAGCCCTGCACAGCACCGAGCACGAAGACAAACTCGCGCGCGTTGACGATGCGGAACTGCAAGAAGAGGTCCACCGAGGCCTGGACGCCGGACTTTGTCGGCGCTTGGCGGATCGGAGCGTTAAAGGGGTATTCGCGAGTCACGTTGATGATGTAGGACACGCGCTTCCACGGGTTGAGCAACGTCACCCGGCCAGGCCCGACCTCGGCCTCAACCTTTCCGAAGCGCGAGATCAGCGCGACACAGCCTTCGGGCACCATCACCATGCTCTGGCGCCACCAAGAGAACGCACCCAAGGCAACCACGAGCAGCCAGTAGTGAGGGCCGAAGATGGCCAGGCTCAGCCCGTCGAACGGCAGGAGGCCAATGGCCCCGACGATGCCCAGGATGGTCAAGATGATGATAGGCAGCAGCACCTTGAGACGGCGTCCCTTGGGCATGATCATCGGCGTGATGACGTGCACCGGACCCTGCTGGCCGTTCTCGTAGTAGCTGCGACTCAGGTGCTCCGCCGCGTCGTTGAGTGACACTGACGAGGACTGAATGCGCGTCCCCGCGGCCCGGCTTTGGTCGCGGGCGGCGGGGAAGTCGTCAGGGTTCATCGACGGTACGTCGTTCTCGTCGTTCTGGTTACGGCCCCGAGCGCCCCCGCCCTGGTTCGACCCGCGCGGCTCTACCCGCTGGGAGTTGCCTTGCTGCTGGTTGCCCTGCGGGCGGTTACCTTGCTGGGAGTTAAACGCCTGCCCGGCTGCGGTGCCGCCGGCCATCTGACCTACGACCTCCCGCACGTCGGTGCCGCCGGCATACTGCCGAGCGGCACTAATGAAATCCTCGGCTCTACTCACGTGATCCCCTTGAGCGTGTATGAACCTGTGAGCAAGCACCCACCGGTGTTGTGCAGTCAATCACGGGAGTAGGACGCAGAGGCGGGATTTGTGGTTCCAGTGTGGACAGCGAGAATGCCCCGATGAGGGGTTCGCCGCGAGTGTTGTTGATAGACAACATCGATAGCTTCACGTTTAACGTGGCCGATCTGGTGCACCGGGTGACCGGCGTGGCCCCGACCGTATGGCGTCACGACCACGCTGTGGGCGCGCGCACAGGCCGCGACTCGGGTCGGGCGTGGTGGCAGGCGTTCGATGCGATCGTGGTCGGCCCCGG
>JBBSVB010000209.1:0-5055 GCA_038233875.1 Actinomycetales bacterium
TCAGGTAGCGGCGCAACAAGAACATTGGCAGGACGCAGTAGAGGATTTCGTTGCGCACGAGGACCTGGTCGTGCGGTGCCTTTTGGATGAGGTCGGTGGTGATGAACTCAGCCACGTTGGCCCCAGCGGCGGTCACGTAGAAGTTGTTTCGACCGATCCGGGGGTTCATTTCGAAGAACTTCATCACGCCGTCTCGGGGGTCGAGCTTGACGTCGAAGTTCGCGAAGCCCCGGTAGTTCACGTGCTTGAGCATGCTCTCGGCTTGGGCCATCAGCTCCGGGTAGGCCGTGGTGACCATCGCGGCAGGGTTGCCGATCGCCAGCGGCTGGTGCTCCTGCAGCAGCACCTGGGCGGTGGCCAGCAGCGTCGCTTCGCCGGATTGGTCCATATAAACCGTGATCGAGCGCATGGCCGTGTCGTCGCCGGGGATCAGCTCTTGGACGACAAAACGATCGCGGAACCCGGCGTTGCGGACGCGACCGAAGACCTCGATGAGTTCTTCGGGGGAGTCGATCTTGTAGATCTTGTTCTTGCCTTCGAACTTCAACCCTTCGTATGCCGCGCCGACAGCAGGCTTGGCAACGACGGGGAACGTCAGGTCGACCGTCTCCGGTGCCCACGACGAGTCATCGGCGCCGCTGAAGTCCTGGATCAAGGTACGCGGCGTGGGGATGCCCAGCTCACTGCATACGCGATCGAATTCGATCTTGTCGGCGACCATGTCAAGGACGTCGGAGTCCACCGAGGGCACGACGTACCACTGCTTCAACCAGTCGGCCTGCTCACTGAGCATCCGGGAAAATGAGTCGGCATTGGAGAGCAACAATGTGGTGCGACCAGCCGCTTTGCGCTTGACGCCTTGCCGTTCTAGCTCGTCGAGGGTGTCCTGACGCTCTGCTTCGTCGCCCAGCTCGACCGTCTCGATGAACCGTGAGTTGGCGATCGGGCCTGCGACGACCCGAGAGATCACGGTGCTGCTGATCCCGTAGCGCTCGTTGAAGGCACGCGCCAACGCATAGATGCCGATGTCGGTGCCCAGCAGCACGACATCGAAGTCGGGGTCGGTCGCGGACGTGGTCTGGTCGGTCATGGGGCTCCAGGCGAAAGTGCGTACAGGGCAGAGTTACGATCGATCCGAGCCTACCCGCAGCCAGCCTGCCTGTGGATAAGTTTCGGGCCGTGTGGCGTCACTGTCGTTTTCCCTTCACCGTTCCTTCTCATTGGGCTGATCTTGCTGCGCCGCCCGCGGGTCTGAACTCTCGGGTCGCGGAGCCTGGTCTCCAGCGATAGCGTGCCAGTGTTCGCGCAGACGCGAGCCTCGCGTTTGGCACCTTCTTCCGATAGGTGGATAGGTCAATGCAGACCATGGAGCCGGCATACAGCGCGGGGGTGCTGCTGTTCATTGCGGCCGCCGCCGTCGCGGTTCTTCCCGTGTTGGCCATCGCGGCCGGTGCGACGGTCCTCTCGCACGTGAACGACTCAGGATTCTGGCTGGTCAGCCGCCTCTTCGGGATGGACGTTAAGACGACGCTCAAGACGTGGACGGTGATCGAGACCACGCTTGGTCTAGCGATCTTTGCCTTGGCCTCATTGCTATGGGTGGTGATCCCGTGACCTCCGACGAGCCCTCGAAGGGGTTGCCCTCGGGTCCGAGCCCCCTGCATATCGTGGTGATGGGCGTCTCGGGCTCAGGCAAAAGCACCATTGGCCGCGCGATCGCCGACCGGCTCGGCTGGGACTTCGCCGAGGGCGACGACTATCACCCGCAGGCCAACGTCGACAAGATGGCCAGCGGCCGGCCCTTGGTGGACGAAGACCGTTGGCCGTGGCTGCAGGAGTTGGCTCAATGGACGTCGGAACATGACGATGCGGGGCGGTCAACGGTGCTGACCTGCTCGGCGTTGCGGTCGGTCTACCGAGACATCCTGCGCCGGGGTGGGAACACGTTTTTTGTGCACCTCACGGGCGACAAGAACCTGCTGATGGAGCGTATGCAGGGGCGCGAGCACTTCATGCCGCCCTCAATGCTGGAGTCCCAGCTCGACACGTTGGAGCAGCTTGGGGAATACGAAGACGGAATGGTGCAAGACGTCGCTAATCCGCCGGCACGTATCGCCGCCGTGGTGGCTGCGCAGCTGGACTTCGCCTGACCGCGTGACTCGGTGATTGAGAGCACTTAGTCGTTGCTGAGGACCCCGTGCTCGGCGACCACCCGGCCGTTGAAAATGATGGTTCGATCGTGTGGTCGATCCATGACCGCCGACGTGGGCGTCTCGCCGTCGATCAGGCTCACATGGGCGGGGTCACCCGGCTCGAGCCCCGGCCGATCCAGCACGGATGTGAGACGTGGCCTGCTCGGATCCATAATGCTGGCACCGCCGGTAGTAGCTATCGCCAGGGCATGCTCGATCTGATCGTCAGCTCGGAAGCCGCTGGTGAAAGCCAACTGCCACGTGCGGTCGAGCATGTCCGCGTTGCCGTACGGGGACCAGTAGTCGCGTTGGCCGTCCTGGCCTAAGCCGACCCGCACACCCGCCTCGGTAAGCGCTTTTAGCGGGATGCCCTGGCCTCCGCCGGGAGCAATCGTCGCTGTGGCGATGTCTGAGTCGGCAAAGGCCCGCACCAGGTTGTTCACCACGGATTCGCTGCCGCCCCACAGCCCGTAGCCGTGCGAGATCAGCACGTGTCCCTGCATGCCCAACGCTTTGGTGCGTTCGATGATCAGGTCCGCGCTGAACCGGCCGAGGTCAGCAGGTTCGTGCAGATGTATGTCGACCGGGAGTTGGTACTTCTCGGCCAGCCCGAAGACGATGTCGAGGTGACGCACGGGGTCGCGGTCCAACGTGCAAGGGTCGATGCCGCCGACAACATCAGCTCCCGCTTTGATGGCATCCTCTAGGACCTGGAGCGACCCGTCTTCACGGAGCAGCCCGGCTTGAGGAAAGGCAATGACCTGCATCTCGCACCGGTCGCGGTGCGCCTCGCGGGCGGCCAGGACCGCCTCGAACCGCTCAAGACGGCAATCGACATCGACCTGGGCAAAGCTACGAACATGGGTGGCCCCATGGGCAATCATCCGACCCAGGGTGTCGGACACCCGTTGGGTGATGCCGACCTCGGCGTTGCGCCAGTGGGCGCGGTCGTTGAGCATCATGGCCCACACCCCAGGAGCGCCGGTATGCGGGCGGAAAGGAAGCCCGACGCGGGTCGAATCCAGGTGCACGTGGACGTCGGAGAAGCTCGGCAGCGCTAATCGCTCACGTCCGTCAATGACGTGCTCGGGGGTGGGGCCGTCAATGTGCTTAACGTCGATGACGCACCCGGCGGGGGTGCTTGCCGAGACGTCACCGACCGAGTGGTCGTGAGCCGATACTTCGGTGATGACCCCGTCGTGAATGCGGACGTCGGACAGAACGCCGCCCCACGGGCGGCACCGCCGGATAAGCACGGAACCACCCGGCACGACGGCCCTCAGGCTTCTGGCTCTTGTCGGCCTTTTGGCTCTTGTCGCCGCTGACCGGTCATGCGGGTCGATCGTTCGGCTTCGGCCGTGGCGTTGGCGGCTTCTTCACGGGCGCGACGCAACGCTTCGTTGGGGTCCTCCAACTCGGGCATGTCCACCTCGATCCCCGAGGTAGGGCTCTCGGCGTCGTCGCGCAATCCGGCCGGGGGACCGTCGAGTGAGGCGCCGTCGTCATTGCTTCCGCCGCCCAACGCGTTGCCGATCCCGGACAGTGCCTTGGTGAGCTCGGTGGGGACGATCCACATCTTATTGGACTCGCCCTGGGCGATCTGCGGCAGCATCTGTAGGTACTGGTAGGCCAACAACTTGCTGTCCGGGTTGCCCTTATGGATGGCGTCGAAGACCTGCAAGATCGCGCGGGCTTCACCTTGAGCTTCGAGAATGGCCGACTGGGCGGTGCCCTCGGCCCGCAGGATCTGAGCCTGCTTCTCGCCCTCCGCCGTCAGGATCGAGGACTGCTTGACGCCCTCGGCGTTCAGGATAGTGGCGCGGCGGTCACGCTCGGCCCGCATCTGCTTCTCCATCGAGTCCTGCACGCTGGCGGGAGGGTCGATGGCCTTGAGCTCGACGCGGTTAACGCGAATGCCCCAGCGCCCGGTCGCATCGTCGAGCACTCCACGCAGTTGGCCGTTGATCTGGTCGCGGCTGGTCAGCGTCTGCTCGAGATCGAGGGAGCCGATCACGTTACGCAGCGTGGTGACGGTCAACTGCTCGATGCCCTGGATGTAGTTGGCGCTTGCGTTGGTCGCAGCCTTGGGGTCCGTAGGCTGGAAGTAGATGACCGTGGCAATCGTCACGACCAAGTTGTCGCTGGTGATCACGGGCTGCGGCGGGAAAGAAACGACCTGTTCACGCAGATCGACAACCGCGCGAGCCTTGTCGATGAACGGCACCAAGATATGCAGCCCGGCGTCGAGGGTGCGGCTGTAGCGACCGAGACGTTCGACGATCACCGCGCTCGCCTGCGGCACAATTCGGATCGCCTTAGCAATCGCCGTGGCGATGAAGAGGACCAGAAGGATAAGAACGACATACAGAGCAATTTGGGCGGGATCGATGTCCATGGGTGGGCTCCTCTAGTTGCTTTCCGGCGGCTGCGCGGTGACTACCGCAGTCGCACCTTCAATACGGATGACATCGACCATCTCACCAGGGGCCAATTCTTGATGGGGGTCGGCGGTGCGGGCCGTCCATTCTTCGCCTCTGAGTTTGACCATGCCGGCCCGGTCGGTGACGGTGATGAGCACCTCTGCGCGCTGGCCGACGTTGGAGTCGGCATTGGTCGTCGGGGCTGGGCCGGTGAGCTTGAGACGTCTAAGTAGTAGAGGTCGCAGGGCGATCAAGAGCAACACGGCAGCAATCACGAAGGCGAGGACCTGCACCGGGAACGACGCCCCGAAGAAGGCCACGACCGCCGCAACCAGGGCCGCCCCGGCCAACATGGTGAAGACGAGGTCGAGCGAGGCGATCTCTATCAAACCCAAGATCAGGGCAGCGCCAGTCCACCACAGCCACTGGGTGTCCCGTAGCCA
>JBBSVB010000210.1:0-5043 GCA_038233875.1 Actinomycetales bacterium
GATTGCTCGACCACACAGATGAGGGTTGCGTCCCTACGCGGGTCCTGGCAGATACGGCACAACTCTTGCTCAGCCACGTTGCCGCACCGCTCGCAAAACCTGACCCGCTCTTTGATCTGGCCCAACGCCGTCGCGAGGTTGGTCACGTCCTCGGGGTCGGCGGTCAACAGGTGGAATGCGATCCGCTGAGCGCTCTTGGGGCCGATGCCCGGCAGCCGTCCGAGCTCGTCGATGAGGTCTTGCACCACGCCTTCATACACAGCCCCGACTGTATGTGGCTTGGCCCCATAGGTTGGCACCGCCACCCCGGTCAGGCGGTCGCGATGTAAGCCGAAGGAAAGGCTAGGTGGTCTCGGGTTGGCGCTGGTTGAAGTCACCAGCGGGCTCTTGGCCGCTCATGGCCAGCACCGCTTCGTAAATTTCGTCGGCCACCTCGCGCCGGGCTCGACCCGCTGGCACGCCGGCATACCGCTGGGCAACGTCGATGGGGGCACCGAACTCGACCGTAAATTTGCGGATGCGAGGCAGCCTCGCTCCGACCGGCATCAGCTCGGACGTCCCGTGCAGCGCCACCGGCACCACTGGGCATTGCGCTTGGAGGGCCAACCAGGCGACCCCAGTGCGGAAACGGTAGAGGCGACCGTCGCGGGAGCGAGTGCCTTCGGGATAGATGCCGAAGACACCGCCGGTCTGCAGGTGCGCCAGCGCGAGATCCAAGGACTCTTGGGCCGCTCGGGCGTGGTCCCGGTTGACTGGGATGGACCCGATCGAGGTGAAAAACGTGCGGTTGACGAACCCCTCGAATCCGGTGCCCGTGAAATATTCGGACTTGGCCAAGAAGGCCACTTGCCTCGGTGAGACGACGGGGATGGCAACACTGTCGGCAAACGACAAGTGGTTGCTGGCCAAGATCACCGGCCCGGTGGTGGGGACATTGTCGGCACCGATGATCTGCGGCCGCCACAGCGCAAGCGCGGCCGGGCGGACGGTGAGATGCAGGGCTTTATAGAGGATGCCGGACCCCTTTCATCGTTGCGACGGGTCGTCGATGGCAATTACCGTGCCGCCCAAAACAGATTCAATGACCGATTGCCCCACCGTAGTGGAGTTCTCGAGGTCGTCGTCGTCCTGAGCCGGAATGTCGCCGCTAGGTCGAGTCGGGGCCATCGGGGCTGGTGCTGCGGGTTGGTGCGGCCCAGAGAAGGGCGCTTCCGCCGACCCTTGAGCCCATGGGGGCGCCTGCGACGTGGCTCCCTGGCCCCAGGCTGCGCTCTCGTCGCGGCCTGGCTGAGGCACCTGTGATGAGCTGCGGCCCCCAGCCTCTGAGGTGCGGGAGGACCGAGCCTGGCCGCTGCCCCGAGGTGATCCTTCGGACCGAGCGTTACTTGCGGGTGGGCCCGCTGTCGCGTTGCTTCGGGGCGCGGGGTCGGGCGTGCGAGTGCGTCCCCGGCGCGGTTCGTTCGCCCGTGGGGTCTCACCGTTGGCCACCGTGCTCTCGACCTTGGTGTCGACGCCGATGGCCTCAATCAGCGCCTGGCGCACTACTTCGCCGTGACTGCCGCGGCGGAAGGTCTCGGCTTGGCCGGCGGTGTCGATCTCAAGCAGCAGTCGCCTGCCGTCGAAGTCGACGATCTTGGTGTTGACCGACACGAAACTCCAGGTCACCTTGCGGATGGCCCTCACCTTGTCGAGCACCTCCGGCCAGGCACGTCGGATCGCGTCGGTGTCGATGGCACCGGTGGTCGGCGACTCCTGCACGGGCGCTCGCCTAGCAGGCTCACCGATGACGGGCCCACTCACGGCTGGCTCACCGACCACAGGCCCAGGGGTCGAAGGATCAGGGGCCACCCGCTGCGCCTCCATCGGCTCCGGCTCGTGCGCGTATTCCTGCTCGATCGGCTCGTCAGGCTCAGGTTCGTGGCGCTGCGGCTCGGGCTGAGCGGTCAGGAGCGGCTCGACGGGCTCTGGCCCAACCGGCTGCGGTCGCGCGGCTGAGGGTTGAAGCCCGCGAGGTCCAGGAGCCGATGACGCTGCCGAGTTGGCGGGTGCCTGTTCGTTGGCCACGGTCAGGCGACGCTCTATGCGATCCAAGCGTGCGCCATACCCTTGCTCGCCAGCAGCGCCGGGCAACAACAGTCGAGCACAGATGAGCTCGAGCAACAGCCGGTAGGACACGGCGCCGGTCATCTCGGCCAATCCGTGGCTTACCACGTCCGCGCAGCGGGTCAGGGACGCGGCCCCGTAGGACTGGGCTTGGTACTGCATACGCTCGACGTGGTCTTGGGGCGCCCCAGGTAGCAAGCCCGCGCCCCGGTCGCCGACCGCGAGCAGCACGATCAGGTCGCGGTACCGCTCCAGCAAATCCTCGACGAAGCGCCGCGGGTCGTGGCCGGACTCC
Source organism: Actinomycetales bacterium (assembly GCA_038233875.1). Classification (GTDB taxonomy): domain Bacteria; phylum Actinomycetota; class Actinomycetes; order Actinomycetales; family Dermatophilaceae; genus Ornithinicoccus. The sequence continues at coordinate 2,399 of JBBSVB010000210.1, forward strand.
ATTACCCTGTCGACCTGGGTGAACACGCTGGCGGCGTCGCGAGCGGCCACAGCGAGCACCACCGCATCGAGCAACTCGTTGTCGGTGAATCCGAGCAGGGACGCCGTCCGCTCGTAGGTCAACCCCTGCTCGTCAGCCCCGGATATCAGCTGATCGAGCACTGACAGCGAGTCGCGCACTGAGCCCCCGCCAGCACGGGTCACAAACGAAAGCACCCCGGCCTCGACGCTCGCCCCCTCGGACTCACAGACCTGCTCCAGGTATGCCGTCAAGCGGGCGGGCGGCACCAGATGAAACGGATAGTGGTGGGTCCTCGACCGAATCGTGGACAGCACCTTCTCGGGCTCCGTGGTGGCGAAGATGAACTTGACGTGCTCCGGCGGCTCCTCGACCACCTTGAGCAGCGCGTTGAAACCGTGCGGAGTGACCATGTGGGCCTCGTCGATGATGTAGACCTTGTAGCGCGCCTGCGCAGGCCCAAAGGCCGCCCGTTCCCGCAGATGCCGAGCATCGTCGACCCCACCGTGGCTGGCTGCATCAATCTCGATCACGTCGATCGAGCCACTGCCTCCGCGCGCCAATGCAACGCAGGAGTCGCACACATCACACGGGGTGGGGGTCGGCCCCTGCTCGCAGTTCAGACAGCGAGCCAAAATGCGGGCACTCGTGGTTTTGCCGCAGCCGCGCGGCCCGCTGAAGAGGTAGGCGTGGTTGACCCGCCCCGACTTCAGGGCTTGCATCAGGGGCTCGGTGACGTGCTCCTGGCCGATGACGTCGGCAAAGGACTCGGGGCGAAAACGGCGGTACAGGGCGGTGCTCACTCCAGTGACCTTAGCCCCACGCACTGACGCTGCGCCTTGGCCGTCCCCAGGGCGATCCTCACCCGTTCACGACGGCCGCAGAACGGCCATCCGGTGCGCGGCACGGGTCAGGACGACATAGAGCACGCGCGCCCCACCCGGTGCCCGCGCCACGATTTCGTCGGGGTCAAGCACAACAGTCGCGTCGTACTCCAGCCCCTTGCTGCCCAGTGGATCGACGACCACCACACGGGTCACTCCCTGCTCGGAAGACAGCGACGCCACGACGCGCTCGGCATCAGCAGCCCACCGCTGTGGAGTGATGATCGCCACGGCACCTTCGACCTGACTCAGCGCGTCGGTGATCGCCTCCCGAAGTGCCTCACCCCACTGGGCAACAGGCACCTGAATGTCGGTGGGGACATGGCCTGTTTCGCGGACAGCATTGGGGATATCGGCGTCCGGAACGTGCTCGCGAATCATCGCCTCGGCGACCTGGAAGATCTCGCGGGCGTTGCGGTAGTTGGTGTCCATATGGAAGGCACGCCTCGGTGAGCGACCGAAGGCCTCTTCACGAGCGGCGGCTGACTCGGCCAGGTCACTCCACGAGGCTTGCGCGTTGTCCCCGACCACCGTCCACGAGGCCCACCGGCCACGACGCGCCAACATGCGCCACTGCATCGGCGACACGTCTTGCGCTTCGTCGACCAGCACGTGGGCAAACTCATCCGCCGGGGTCAGCGTGCCCACCATGAGTCGGCGCAGCGGGTCACGAGAGACCCGTTCGTATGCCATGCCTCGATCTATGCCGCTGGTGCCTCCCGAGCGGTCGATTTTGGTGGCGACCATGTTGCGTTGCGCTTCCTCGTCCATCTCTTCGAACTCGTAGAACTCGCGCTCTGCGGGCGCTGAGGTCACCATCGGCCCGAGTTTCTCGGCGAGATCATCGATGAGGGCGACGTCGGCCACGGTCCAGGAGCCCTGCGACTCGGCAAGACGCATCGACTCAGCCAGCGCCGCGACCTCGTCGCGGCTCAACTCCCCACCTGCCACCGCAGCCGCGACGGCGTCATCGGCCAGCCAACGGAGCACTTCACGGCCATCGACTCCGCGCCACCAGGCGGCCGCGAACGCTTCGACGTCTCGGGAGTCTTCGAACTTGGCGAAAAACTCTGCGCGATTCACTTCGGGGCCGCCGACTTGGGCCCAGGCCGCTTCGGCGAGGGCGACTACCGCGGCCTCGAAGGAGGTATTGCGGTGCGATCGGCGTAGCACGTTGGCCCGCGCCCGGTTCAGCTCGGGCTCTTCGAGGCGGATGGCCTGGCCTGCGACAAAACACCGGAGCAGCGTCGGTCCCTCAGGGATCGGCTGACGGGCCAGTCGGGTCAGCACCCCGCGCATCCGCAGCGAGCCCTTGATGGCCGCGACAGTTGGGGTGTCCAGTCGGGTCGCCGTGATGCCGCCGACGACGTCGCCGAGAGATCGCAACGTGACGCTGTCTTCACCCAGGGACGGCAACACCCGTTCGATGTATGCCGTATAGCCCGCCGAAGGCCCCACCACCAACACTCCGCCGGCTTCGAAACGGCGACGGTCTGCATACAAAAGGTATGCCGCGCGGTGCAGTGCCACGACCGTCTTGCCGGTGCCGGGACCGCCGGTGATCTCCGTGACCCCTCGCGCAGGCGCCCGAATGGCTTCGTCTTGGTGTTGCTGAATCGTGGCCACGATGTCGCGCATCCGCGCACCGCGACTGCGGGTCAAGGCTGCAAGCAAGGCCCCGTCTCCGACCACCACAATGTCGTCCGGCGCATCAGCCACCATGAGGTCGTCTTCAACCCCGAC
>JBBSVB010000211.1:0-5016 GCA_038233875.1 Actinomycetales bacterium
GAGGATCGGCATACCTCATGCGGACGTAATTCAGCGCGTCCTTGCCTTCCAACTCCTGGCATCCGGCCGGTAGGTCAAGATCACTGCGCTCCTCAAAGACTGCATCGGGCAAGCACATCTCGACCCCTCCCACCGCAGCAACGACATCGACGAATCCGTCGAAGCCGACCTCGAGGTAGCTATCGATGCGCAGCCCGGTGGCCTGCTCCACGGTGTCCACCATCAACGGCGGCCCACCGATGGCGTACGACGCGTTGATCTTGTTCATGCCATTCCCAGGAATGTCGACGTAGGAGTCGCGGGGAAGCGAGACCAGCGTCGGGTCTCCCGAGTCCGGCAGGTGCAGCAGCATGATCGTGTCGGCCCGAGCGCCTGCGGTGCTGCCTGTCTTGAGCTCGTTGCGTTGCTCTTTGCTGAGGTTCTCCCGGCTGTCGGTGCCGACGAGCAGGACGTTACTGCCGGACCCCTGGCCGGGTCGGTTGCCGGAGGTGGGCGCCGCGTCGACCTCGTCGATGGCGTTCCAACTCGCTCCTAGGGCCCAGACCATCGCCGCAACGTACGCGAGGACTATGACCAGCAGAAAGACAAAGACGCGGCGTATCCCGTAGCGCGGGTGACGTCGCCGCCCGCGTCCATCCGGACCTGGGCCGCCGGGCCCGCCTGGCCCGCCTGGGCCTTGCGGTGGGACATACCCCCGCGAAGGTTGTTGGTCATCCCACTGCTGCTGCCCCTGGTCGACATACGCTCGTTCGACCGGCTGTTGGCGTGGAATCTGTTGCGTCCGATCCTGGTCCCACCCCGCCTCGTCCCACTCGTCGCCGCCTGATCCCGGGGCACCGGAGTCGCGTGACGTGCGCGGCATCGGGCGGGTCCAGTCATCCTCAGGTGGTCGGGGCACGGAGCCCAGGGTAGGGGAGAAGACTGATCGTGGGCGTTAACCTCCCCTGTATGTCCCTCGCGCCACCGCCGATCGTGCCCCTGCCGCAATGGCCGCAAGTTTCCGTGGTGATGCCCGTGCGCAACGAAGGTAGACACCTCGCGGAGTCGCTCGGATCCGTGCTCGAACAGGACTACCCCGGCGCAATCCAGGTCGTGATCGCGGTCGGGCCCAGCACTGACGACACTGCATCGGTCGCTGGGACTTTGGCCTCGGCAGACCCCCGCGTGTCGCTCGTCACCAATCCCACCGGCACCACCCCGGACGGCCTCAACGCCGCCATCGCCGCCAGTGATGGCCCCATCGTGGCCAGGGTGGACGCACACGGGGCGCTGCCGGTGGACTATCTGCGGGTCGCGGTGACGATCCTGCACGAGAGCAAAGCAGCCAACGTCGGAGGTCGGGCCATTCCTGAGGGCACCGACGCCACCCAGAAAGCGATCGCGCTCGCGATGGGTTCGCCGTTGGGCATGGGCGCGGCTCGCTTCCGGATCGGCGGCGCGGCTGGCCCGGCTGACACCGTCTTCCCTGGAGTGTTCCGACGCGAATGGATCGAGCACGTCGGCGGCTTCAACCCCGCCTACGGGCGCGCTCAGGACTGGGAGATGAATCTACGGATCAGGCAAGCCGGGGGCATCGTGTGGTTCAGTCCGCTGGTGTGCGTCACCTACCGCCCTCGCAGCTCGCTGCGCGCGTTGGCCGGGCAGTTCTATTCCACCGGGCAGTGGCGCCGGCGGCTGTCGCAAGAGCACTCAGGCGCCCTCAACCTTCGCTACCTCGCACCCCCGGCGGTGACCGCGCTGGTCGCGGTGGGCGCGGCCGGAGCGGCAATCTGGCTCCCGTTGGGCCTCATCCCACTAGGGTATGCCGCTGCCGTGACCCTAGGCGGCTTGGTGATCTCCCGTGGCCAGGCACGGCAGGTGCGGGTCAAGATGCCCATGGTGCTGGCGACCATGCATTTGAGTTGGGGCGCCGGGTTCATCGTCGGCCGCCGGGATCGGGCGCGGCAAGCGGTCAATCGAGGCGAATGATGAGAGGCGGCTCGGTAGCCGCCACCACCTCCGCCGCACTGACCCCAGGGGCAATCTCGCGCAGCACCAGACCCTCGTCCGTCACGTCGATCACGGCCAGGTCGGTGATAATGCGCTGCACACACGCCAGCCCGGTGATCGGCAACGAGCATGTGTCGACAATCTTGTAGGAGTTGTCGCGTGCGGTGTGCTCCATCAACACGATGACCTTCTTGGCACCGTGCACCAAGTCCATCGCCCCACCCATTCCTTTGACCATCTTGCCGGGAATCATCCAGTTGGCGATGTCACCAGCGGCCGAGACCTGCATGGCCCCCAAGATCGCCGCGTCCACCTTGCCGCCACGGATCATCCCGAAACTCATCGCCGAGTCGAAGAACGATGCACCACTACGGACCGTTACGGTTTCTTTGCCCGCGTTGATGAGATCAGGATGCTCGGTGCCCTCAATGGGGTAAGCACCGACGCCGAGGATCCCGTTCTCACTTTGCAGGACCAGTTCTATGTCATCGGCCACGTAGTTCGGCACCAACGTCGGCAGGCCTATGCCGAGGTTGACGTAGTCGCCGTCGGCCAGTTCCTGAGCGGCCCGAGCTGCCATCTCCTCACGGTTAAGAGTCATGTCAATTCCCTGTCTGCGCGGGGCGGGTCGTGAGCTTCTCGATTCGTTTGGCGCTCGCTTGCTCCGGGGTCAGCGGCAGCACGCGCTGCACGAAAATTCCGGGCAGGTGAATCTCGTCCGGGTGCAGGTCGCCGGGCTCCACTAATTCCTCCACCTCGGCCACGCTGATCCTCCCGCTCATGGCGCATAGCGGGTTGAAGTTGCGCGCGCTGGCCCGAAACACCAGGTTGCCGTGACGATCACCTTTCCAGGCCCGGACCAGGCCGAAGTCGGCGGCGATGGACGTCTCCAACACGTACTCCTGAGCCCGTCCGCCAGTGAGATGGTCGAAGCTTGTCGTCGTTTTGGGCGGCGAGGACACGGTGACGTTGCCGTCGCTGTCGTAGCGCAGAGGCATACCGCCGTCGGAGACCTGGGTGCCCACGCCGGTCGAGGTGTAGAAGGCCGCGATCCCCGAGCCGCCCGCGCGCAGCTTTTCGGCCAACGTACCCTGCGGGGTGAGCTCGACCTCCAACTCTCCACCGAGGTATTGCCGCGCGAACTCCTTGTTTTCCCCGACGTAGGAGGCGATGATCCGCCGCATCCGCCCGGCCCGCAGAAGCAGACCTAAACCCCAGTCGTCAACGCCGGCGTTGTTCGAGACGATCTCGAGGTCGGTGCTGCCCCGTCGCACCACCTCATCAATGAGCACTGATGGCACCCCGCAGAGCCCGAAACCCCCCACCGCCAGGGTCATCCCGTCGGCGAGTCCGTCCAAAGCCGAGGCAACATCGTTGGCAACTTTGTCCATGCTTGCCGACTCTAGTGCGATTGGTCGCTCAGGTGAGCGCGGTCACGCCTTCGCTGCGCATCCGCGCGTCGCTGAACGAGGGTTGTGACCCGCGAACGAGCACAACCGAGCCGAGCGAGGCCCAGCACTGCAACATCTGGTGCAAACACGTAGCGGGGTCTGTGGTCGTGATGGCGACGCGGGGCCTGCGCCCGGCCTTCGATCGGGTTGCGCCGGAGGGGACCACGTCGCGGTATGCCGTTCGTTGCCCGTCCGTGACCAGCGCGGTCTCGTCGGGCTCGGCTTCGTCCCACGCGGCGAAACTGTCGCCGAATGACGCGATCTCGCGGGCTTCGTCCATCACGCCGGTGCGCAGCCCGGAGCCGAAGGTGCGGGAGAGCGCAGGAAGCGACACGGCAATGACTTCGTCGGCGTCCTGGGCGGGCCCGGCGTCGGGGGAGGTAGTGATCATCACGTCCGCGCCTTCGGATGCGTCGAGTGTCAATGTGGCACCGACCGACCAGATCGCGAGCGACCAGTAGGCCAACCGCCAATGGGGAGCGGGCACATCGAGGAGCACCACGGTCCCCGGCTCGGCATCCAGACCCTCTTGTAGCGCGTTGGCGGCCTTGGCCACCCAGGTGCCCAAGACCTTGCGGGAGAGCTCGATCCGCTCGCCGAACGAGTCCCCGGGCGTGTCCTCGTAGAAGGTTAAAGCGGGCTGGGTCGGATCATCAGCGATGAGAGCGGCCAACACATCGGCTGGGGTAGACACGAGTACAACGTAGTGGACGCGCGGGCGCTGACCGTGATCCGAGCGTGGCAGGCTGAGGAGTATGCCGCCTCGCCACGATGTGCTCAGGCGCACGCGGGTATGGAGACCGGGTCGCAGCGTCGACATCGCTGCCACGTGGGGGCCATTGCGCCGTGGCGCGGGTGATCCGACGTGGCGTCGCACAGGAGCATGGCTCTTCCGCGGGATGACCACTCCCGCCGGTGCGGTCACGCTCGGGGTAACCACCTGCGCCGCCGACGCCGAGGTCCTCGCTCACGCGTGGGGCGAGGCGGAAGCTGTGGACTGGGTCTTGGACGAGGTGCCCGTCATGTTGGGCCGCGACGACAGCCTCGATGGGTTCGAGGTGCACCACCGGCTCCTCGATCGCACGTGGCGCTCCCGATCGGGCTGGCGCGTGCCCAACACCGGCCTGGTGCTGGAATCGCTGATCCCAGCGATCATCGAGCAGAAAGTCACCGGCCAAGAGGCCTTCTCTGGCCAGCGACGCCTCGTGCGCCAGTGGGGGACAACGGCACCCGGTCCGGGAGCGGAGATGGATTTATGGGTTCCGCCGACACCGCAGGTGGTCACTACGATCCCGTCCTGGCAGTGGCTGCAGATGGGGATCAGCCCGCAACGCAGCGACAGCGTGATCCGGGTGGCGCGGCTGGCGGGCAGGCTCGAAGAACTGGCCCGCAGCGACCCTGAGGCGGCGAGTCGGCGAATGATGGCCGTGCCCGGGGTTGGCCTGTGGACCGTCGCCGAGACGGCGCACAGGGCGCTAGGTAACGCGGATGCGGTGAGCTTCGGTGACTACCACGTCGCGAAAAACATCGGTTGGGCCCTCACCGGTCAACAGGTCGACGACTCCGGCTTGGCGGA
>JBBSVB010000212.1:0-4931 GCA_038233875.1 Actinomycetales bacterium
AACGAAGCCGGTGGCGTCCGTGAAAGGCCCTACCCCAAAGTTGTTCGACGCATGGGTGCCTTCTTCACCAGCCCGCGCAGACACGTCGACGTGCTCAGCGTCCACATCTTTGGCTACTAACCGGGGCCTGCGCGAGCACTCAAACAGGCAGAACGCTCACTCCACCTGGGCAAGCGGCATACTCAATGGCTGTTTTGCACGTTTGGGTGCCCGGTCAAGGGCGGTCCGACTACCTCTGCCCAGCGTGGTTGGGCATAGCACGGCCCACCACGAGCAGTGCTCCCACAGCGAGCAGGGCGGCCAAACCAAAACCTGACAGGTATGACGTGTCCTGGTCCAGCAGGAACCAGCGGGCAAACACGACGCCGATCACCGCTGCGGCCACACTCTGGCCCAGCGCATCGCTGACCTGGATGGCCGCGCCGCTATCACCGTGGCGACCTTCCGGGGCCAGGTCCAAGGCCAGGGTGGACAGCAGCGGAGTGACAAGACCCATCCCGACGGCCATGAAGGTGAACCCGGTGATGGCCACCACCACCGCAGCCCAGGTCAGGTGATCAACCGGCACGAGAGCCAGCATCACGGCCGCTCCGGCAAACAGCCACACACCCCCCGCACGCAGGACCACGCCGAAGTTCGACGGCCCGGCATACCGGCCCGTGAACCAGGACCCCGCGCTCCAGCCCAGGGCTCCCACCATCAACACCAAACCGCTCGCGGTGGGGCTCAGGCCGCTCTCCAGCTGCAGCACCAGCGGCAAAAAGATCTCGACGCAAGCGAAGGCCCCGGCAAACACACCACGGGATGCGATCACCGCCGGCAAACCACGACGAGCCGCCAGGGTGCCGGAAGGCAGCAACGGCGGCAGGGTCACGATGAGCACGACCACGGCAGCGACCAAGAGCAACCAGGATTCCCATCCCGTGGCCTGACCTGCCAAGTGCAAACTCACAGCGCCACACGCAACGGCGAGCGCGTATGCCGGCCGCCGGCCCCACGCGATGGGCACCCGCCGTGTGCTGAGGTGAGGCACCATCGCCCTCGCAACGAACGCGGTGCTCAACAAGGCCACCACGGCCACGATGAGGAAGACCGAACGCCACCCGAAGAGATCGACCATGGCCCCGGTCACGAAGGGGCCGATGATCGAGGGAAGGACCCACGCTGCGGCGAAGAGGGAGAAGATGCGCGGCCGTAGGGCCGCGACGTAGGCGTCACCGATCGCGACATACATGGCCGTGAGCGCAAGGCCGGATCCGACGCCTTGCAGCAAACGTCCCGCCACGAACATCGGCATCGTGGTAGCCACACCAGAGACGACGAGTCCCACGACGAAGCCGAGCGACCCCAGGATCAACGGGCGGGACGGACCACGCGCGTCGCCCCAGATGCCGCCGATGACCATCCCGGGAAGCGCTGCCGTGAGCAACCCGACCACCGCGATCGGATAGAGGGTCTGACCGTTGAGCGCCTCGGCAATCCGAGGCATCGCCAAGCTGACGGCCACCGCCTCGAAAGCAAACATCGTCACGAGCGCAAGCAATCCAACGGTGCTGGCTCGGTGGCTGGCGTCGAAGACTCGGGGGGCTTGGGTTGAAGGGTCGATCATGGTCACCGGCCCACTCAACAACCTTAAGTATGGTTGAGGTCAAATGAACGCTGTCGAACTCACTCCAGGGCAACTCGCCGAGCGCTCAGGGGTTGCGGTCTCGGCGCTGCACTTCTACGAACGCGTTGGGCTGATTGCGAGCACTCGCACCAGCCGCAACCAGCGGCGCTACACTCGGGACACGCTGCGCCAGGTGGCGTTCATCCGCACGTCGCAACGGGTCGGCATACCCCTGGGTGACATCGGTGCTGCCCTGGCGATGCTGCCTGCGCATCCGAGTGCCCCAAGACATGGCCATCGTGGGCTACGACGACATCGAGTTCGCCGAAGCGGCGGCAGTCCCGCTGACCTCGATTCGCCAGCCTCGCACCGACCTGGGCCGGACCGCAGCCGGGCTGCTCCTCGATGAGGCAAGCAACAGCGAGCACGTCCACGAACGCATCGTGTTCACTCCGTCAATCATCGTTCGAAAGTCCACCTTGGGGAGCCAGTCGCTCTCGTCGATGTAACCGTCCTCTTCATCCCCGTCAGCGGTTGGATGATCGCTGCAACTACGATTTCTCCCTGTGCTCGCCTCTGCTTCCGCATCAAAACACCCGGGTATGGGGGCTGTCCCCCACGATGGCGGCGTCACCTTTCGGGTCTGGGCCCCCAACGCACGCCAGGTGGCGGTGGCGGGGGACTTCTGCGGGTGGGACTCGGCATATAAGCGGCGGTTGCAGCGCGACAACGCGACCTCTGGGACGTGGTCGACCTTCGTGCCCGAGGCCGGCCCGGGTAGTCACTATCGGTTCCTGATCCGCAGCGGCGGCCCCTACCGCTCAGTCATTGACCCGGTTGCCCGGCAGTCACGGACTCCAACGGGGATGCCGTGGTGTTCGATTCGAGCACCCTGGACTGGGGCGACGACGCTTTCGAGATGCCGGGGTGGGACGACCTGGTGCTCTACGAACTGCACATCCCTACGTTCGCGGCCGACGGCTGGCGCGCGGGGACCTTTGATCGGGCTATCGAGCGACTCGATCACCTGGCCTGGCTCGGCATCAACGCCGTCGAAATCATGCCGCCGTTCGCCTTCGCCGGTCCGATCAGCTGGGGTTACAACCCGTCACACCTCTTCGCCATCGAGCCGTCGTATGGCGGCCCTCAGGCCTTCGCACGGTTCGTCCGAGCCGCGCACGCGCGCGGCATCGCGGTCATTCTCGACGTCGTCTACAACCACCTCGGGCCCGGTGACCTGCACCTATGGCGTCTCGACGGTGGCCGCAATCGGCGCTACGGCGGCAGCTACTTCTACAACGACCGCCGCGCGCTGACCCCGTGGGGCGCCACCCGGCCCAACTACGACCGCAAACACGTGCGCAACTACCTGCGCGACTCGGCGGTGATGTGGTTGGAGGACTATCGGGTCGACGGACTGTGCTTCGACGCCACCCAGTTCATCCGCGCTCGGTGGGGCAACGTGCACCATCCAGGCGAGCGCATCACCGGCGGTCACCGCTTCCTCGCCTCCATGACAGCGGATCTGCGGTCCCGACAACCGTGGAAAATTTTGATCGCTGAGGACATGCAACGCGACCCGACCGTCACGGCGCCGAGTGCCGGCGGAGGGCTCGGCTTTCACTCCCAATGGGACGCCGACTTCGTGCATCCGATCCGGCGTGCACTCGAGGCACCCCACGATGAAGCCCGCGACATGTATGCCGTGGCGCACGCCATCCTTGGCCACGACCTGAGCGCCCCACACGAGCGAGTGATCTATACCGAATCGCATGATGAGGTTGCGAATGGGCGCAGCCGGGTGCCTGAGTCGATTGCGCCGGGGGCCGCCGACTCCTGGCACGCTCGGACCCGCGCGGCCCTGGGGCTCGTGCTCACCCTGACGTCCCCTGGGCTGCCGATGCTCTTCCAGGGCCAAGACTTCCTAGAGGACCGCTGGTTTCATGACCAGACCCGGCTGGACTGGGGTAAGGCCGATCGCAACGCTGGCTTCCTACACCTCGTGCGCCAACTCATTGAGATGCGCCGCAACCTCTCGGGAGTGACCGGTGGGCTGAGCGGACGGCATACCGAAATGATCCGAGTGGACAACGACCGCAAATTCCTGGCCTATCACCGCTGGTCAGACGGCGACCCCGGGGGCGAGACCGTCGTGATAATCAATCTGCGGGCTAGTGCTGTGTGGGGTGTACCGATCGGTCTCCCCCGCGCTGGTCATTGGCGCTTGCGTTGTAACACCGACTCCCCGATGTTTGGCCCCGACTTGGGCACGGTGCACGCGAGCGACCTCGACACCGAGCCGCACGGGTGCGACGGCTATTCACAGGGAGCGCTGGTGAACATCGGCGCCTACGCCGCGCTGATCTACTCCCAAGACGGTTGAGCACTGACCAATCCGGTGATGGCGCTAGAGGACCGACAACGATTACTAGGTAGCAGTGCCAGCCGGTCGGGGTGCGTACATGATCGTCGAACGACGCATTAAGGCTCCGCTTCCCCGCGACCGCGTTCGTCTTGGCCTGAATTTACTCTCCGAGACGACCCTGCGTGGCGTCGATCCAGCGCTGCACTCGCTTCTGATTTACGCCTAGATCGCTCGACCCGTACCGCGAGCGCGAAAGCAGCGCCAGCGTCGAAGATGCCTCATCGACCTTGATGAATCGAACGGACACGTGGTCGGGATATCCCATCAGCGCGCTGCGCTGCACGTAGGTCACAAACCCCTCGCCAGCGGACCCCTGCAGTACTTTCACTCGACCATCCCCCGTGGCAACCTCATCGAAACCGGACTCTAACGAGGCGACGGGCACGTCAAAAACGGGTGCGGCGGCATCCCGTTCGGGCACGGTCTGCGCTGAAGCGTCGGCCGGCAACAGTCGATACCAGTTCGGGCTGTCCGGCGCTTGCGCGGTCAACGGGTCTTGGTGCCACTTCGTGGGGTCATCCGGCGCCAGACGGATCCCCGCAGACACGGAAGCGACGGCAAGGGCACCTACGGCGAGTGGGATAGCGACCATGCGCACTACGGTACGACGACGGGAGCGGGTCGGCGACGGCATACCCCTCAGTCTGCACCCAGCGAAACCAGCCCTGTCATCAGGGCTGGTTTCACCTAAAGGTCGCTCAGGCCCCGGCTCCGGTCATGGCGCGATCGGTCTCCAACACGGTCTTTAGGCTGCTGAGCACCCATGGCCACCCACCGCCGCCGGCCCCGATGTCTCCTCCACCGCGCACGTCCTTCGCGGTTCTAGGCGCTCCGGTGCAGTCGTGCGTTAACGTCAACTGGCACGGCCCACCGGGGAACTCGGTGATCTCGTACGAC
>JBBSVB010000213.1:0-4921 GCA_038233875.1 Actinomycetales bacterium
CGTCTATCGATACACCACAGACAACGCATGCGCGCGTCTGGTCACGACGTTTGTCGGGGTGACTGTTGGCCCAGACTCGACACGTCTGGCCGCAATATTGAATGTCTGTGCGACGCTGGCTTAGGTTCGCACCACAAATACAGCGACGGTCCGCTAATTCTGGATTAGCTTCAAACTTCTTACGTCGACCATATTCTCTCATGTACTGCCGGTGTCGGCACCGATTGCTACACCAATCGCTCGGCAACATATGGGGGGTGCCACATTCCTTACACACCCCTGATATTGTCACCCTGACATCATATCCTCTATTTTTATGTCAGGGTGTAAACGTCTCCGGTGGAAACGTCGAGGAAAATATCCCCCGCGGCCGACCCTGTCACAGCCCCGGGTGCGCCCGACCCGGTGAACCACTTGGTGCCCCTCGCGCCGGTGGAGCCAGTGGCGCCGGTGTCGCCCGTATCACCCTTGGCGCCGGCCGCACCCGCCGTGCCGGTAGCACCCGTGTCGCCCTGGTCGCCCTTCGCGCCGGTAGCGCCCACGAGCGATGCCAGCCACGCGGACTGAGAGCCGACAAACCCGCCGTCCACGGCGAGTTGGTAGGCCGTCTCCCCGTCCGCACCGTCCGTACCCGACGGGCCGGTGAGCCCGTCAGGACCGCGAAACGCGACGCCGGACCCGTCTGCGGGGAACGCGGTCCCCGACCAGATGTAGAGCAGCCCGTCCGCATCGACCAAGTAGCCGTCACCAGAGTTCCCGGCGCCGAGCCCGGTGGGCAGGTCGGCGTAGGTCGCGACGGACCCGGCGATAGCGATGCCCTCACCAGCGGCACCGGTCGCACCTGTCGCCCCAGTAGATCCGGGGTCGCCGGGGATTCCTTGCGGTCCACGAATGTTGCCAGCAGTTACCCACGCCATGTCTATGCTCCCGGTTCGAGGCGAAACAGATCGCCGTTGAGGTCATTCAAATATTCGTCACCGACGGCGGCGCCGATGATGGTTCCGGGCGGTCCCTGACCCGTCCACAGACCGGCTCTGCCGAGGGTGGCGTTCAGAGTGATCGGTGCGCCGACGTGGACCGTGTCCACGTTCACCGGCGGGGCCGCCTGAACCGGCGTGACCGCAACAGGTGGGGCGACCTGCACGCAGACGCTCACCGGGTGACCTCTGGCGAAACCGAGACTTGGCCCTGAGTGATCCGGGTGGTCGAGCCGTCGGCAGAGACCAGCTCGACGTCATAGCGGGCCGAGGTCCACTCCCAGGCGGACGAGGCGACGGGGTCCACGGCGAGAGTCAGGGTGGAGTCGGCGAGCACGATGCCTTGGTTCTCGGTGGTGAACTCGGCGAGGGTGTCGACGGAGTTGGTTCGGGCACGGAACTGGCAGCGGGCGGTATAGCCGACCAGTGGTAGCGGTGCCCCGGTGTCATCGGTGAGCGGCCACTGCATTTTCCATGTGGTGCCTTGCGGGATCGTCAGGTCGTCGGTGCGCAAGGATTGGCTCATCTTCGCCCTCCTAGGTGCGTTGTGGGTTGGGCGTGCGGGGGTGCCCGAGCCAGTGGGGGCGTCAGGTCTTAACCGGCAGAGTGTTTAGTCGGTGCGAACGATGCGGGGCCGCCCGGACTGCGCCTCTGGACTCTCGCCGTCTCGCTGCTCTGCACGGGCCTTGAGGATGGCGGGCGGGATGAAATCCGGGTCGATGAAGTTGTCACGCATCACGACGGTGCTGTAGTCGATGTCCATCAGGTTGATCGTCATTGTTCGATTCCTTCCTGACCGTGCTACTTCGCTACCCAAGAGCCTGCCTCGACAACGTAGAAAGAAGCACCTGCCGCTCCACCCCGACGCCTATAGGTTGATCCCGTGGCGGCCGACATCGTAGGAACACCTATGCCGGTGAAGTCGCCCAGAGGCGGAAAGCCACTACTAGCGATAAGTACCGTCGTGCCCTCGATGAACACTCCTGTGACTCCCGTAACGGAGGCTCCTGTGATAAGCAAGGTCGTGGGGATACCGACCGAGCGATTGTTTACCACCGAAACATTCGCCGAACTGAGGCTGAGATGGATCGCCTTCAAGGTATTCGGGTTGCCGTCGTAGGAGCAGATGATGTTGTTCGAGATGTTCAGGTTGGAGGCGGTCTCTACCTGAATCGCGCCATAGGCTGACGTAAGCGTTGACATCCAGTTGGAGTTTACGATCTGATTCCCGAGTATCTGACTCTCGTAGGTCCGACCGAAGAAGATGCCCGCACTCCCTTGATGCGAGATGGTGTTGTTCGCCACCATCACTCCGCGAAGAAGCCCAGTGAGTGCGGCGTCCTCGATAGTGATGCCTACGTCCTGACCATCAGAGATGGTGTTCCCGAGGACTTGTGGGTAGCCGACACACCTTTGCAGAGAGATCTGATCGGACCATCCCCGGCGCAAAGTGTTATTCGTGATCTTGACCCGTTGCCCCGACAGAACAAACACAGGATAATCAGAGTTCGCACAAACCTCGAACAGCGTTGAGGCGGTGGGAGTAACGTCGCCACCTGTCCAGTTACGCCAACGGCCGACCGTTGCTGTGTCAGCGGTAGCCGACACGACCTTCCCAATAACAAGACCATAGACCGTGTAAGTGCCGCTGCCGTTAAGGTCTGGGCGTTCCATTGACTGAAAAGTAGTCAGCGTCAGCCACTCTTCAACCACTAGGCGAGTAGCCGAGATGACGCGGGCGACAGCACCCCACCCGGTAGCCATGCGGACGATATCCCCGACCTGCACTCCACTAGTGGTGAAGTTGGCCGATAGATCTTCAACGCGGCGACCCGCAAGTGTCGCAGTCCCGGCGCGCTTGACCGTCATGGCCCGAATCGTGTGGTTAGCAGTAGTGGCCCCGAACTTTCCGGCAGACGTGACGGTGGTGCTGGTGTATGAAGTACCTGTCCCTGTCGTGTGGGGGAGCAGGTAACACCAGCCCCCGTCGAAGCGGGAGCGGTCCACCGTGATAGAAGCCGGGGGCGCGTTGGTATCTGAGCCGTAGACGCCTCGGAAGAGATACCTGAAAACACAGTCCTTCACTTCCAGGTCGACGCCGTAATCGGTATAGATGGCCGTCCCGAGACCTGTTCCTTGACCGTCAAACTCGCACCGAGTGAAGGAGGCGGATGCGCCGTTATTCTCCACAGCGTAATGGTTCTTGTCAACGAAGCCGCTAAAGCGAACGTCAACGAATGTTGCGGATGTATGGTAACTCCCGGACAAACGTAGCTGAGCGTAAGTTCCCCCGACCATCCCGAGATTACGGAGAGTCAGGGCTGCGGGACCGGCGGTAGGGTTAACAATCCCATAACCCCCTGTAACTTGAAGAATCGTCTTACGCGGACCGTCCCCAATGAGGGTCACATCTTTGCCGGGCCAGATGAGGTTGTTCACCGAGTATGTGCCTGCGGGCAAGTAGATGCTGGATCCGCTAGGAACGGCAGCAAGAGCGCTCGCAAGCGAAGAGTAATCCTTGACGTTGTAAACCAGTTCACCCTTGCCGACCGCTCGGGCACCATTATCAGTCGCGTAGAGCGCGTCGAGTTCGCCCTTGGCCTGCGTGCCATCCGTGGAGACCACGCTGGTCCAGTTGGCCGCCGAGTAGGTCGTGCCGCTGGTGAACGCGACCTTGGCCTTGACGAGGGAGCCGTCAGGGGCGAGGACTGTGGCGCCCGCAGAGTAGACGGTGGACGCCTTCCACTTCGGCGCAAACGTGGCGTCAAGACGAGCATCGGACTGGACCCGGAACTCGGTTGCGGGGTCGCCGTCGACGATCGTCATGATGTCGTCGTCGACCGCGATGTTGCTGATGTCCCTTGCGGCGTCGACGTAGGTCTGCAACTCGTCCGTCAGGGTCGTCTGATAGTTCGGCGGCACCTCCTGCTGGTCCATCAGGACTGCAAGATCGGCGTCGGCCGTGATGGTCATCGGCCCGAAGTTGCCACGCTCACGTTGGACGTTGCGCTGATTCCCCGCGCGAGGCGGGGCGTCGTAATGAATGACGCATTGGTACGACTCGGGGTTGGTTCCGCCGGGAATCGGGATGCCCTCAAGAGTTCCCGTGCCGTCCGCGTTGATCGTGGCGAAACCGGCACCGACGCGTACCTGGCCCTCAGCGTCGACGATGCGACCGTTTGCCGTGGTGAACGTGAGCCACACCTTCGTGCGGCGAAAGTCGTAGGCGTCGCCGAGGGCATCGCCGAGGTCGAAGGAAACTGTTGCGTCAGTCATGGCGTACCTGTTCTGTGGTGGGCCGGTTGGTCATGCGTCGGGGTGGATCCACGAGCCGCCCGCGAGGACGCGGACGATCAGCTCGCAGCCGTTCTTGTTGCACCACGAGCCGATGCCGAACCCGAGTACGAACGCAGCGGCCGGGTGCATGGCACTACTCGACGGTCTGATTCGGAACGGTCCATGTCACGACGGCAGTCGCGATGACCGCGAGGACGGTGAGGATTTGGCCGACGGTCGTGTCGGTCGTGTAGACACCCAGCAGGGCGGTCGCGATCGCGCCGATCAGTGCGGCGTAGGACTTGGCGTACTCCATGTCAGTTCTCCTTCTCGATCCTTCGCAGGACGAACAGCCCTGTCTTGTGCCCGTCGGATCCGGGCGGGGTGGGCAACCATTCGCCGTGGACGAGTTCGAAGCGGTGCGGATTCCAGGCGAACCACAAGACACCGTTGGTGCGCCACTCCATCCCGAGTTGGGCGAAGACGTGATGAGGGTTGTCGTTGCCGGGGCCGTCGTGCTGGTTGAGGTCGCCACCGATGACCACAGCACGGTTCTTGCGCATGTCGCGGGCCAGGGCATCCTCGAAGATGGGCAGGCCACGGGCGAGCCACTCACGCGCGCCCCCGGTGCTCAGGAGTCGGTGGGTGCGGCGGTTCTGGATCGCGGC
>JBBSVB010000214.1:0-4864 GCA_038233875.1 Actinomycetales bacterium
CTTCACGAAACGCACCAACGCACCGGGTTGTAGCAGCGACGGCGGATCGGCGCTCTCGTCCCACATCGCCGCGTCGGTGCGGCCAATCAACTGCCACCCGCCGGGCGACGAGCGCGGATAGATGGCGCTGAACTCTCCAGCCAGCCCCACCGAACCAGCGGCCACGGACGTGCGTGGCTCCGAACGCCGGGCGACCTGTAGCCGCGGGTCACCGCCACTAAGGTAGGCGAAGCCGGGCGCGAACCCGAAGAAGGCCACCCGCCACGTGCTGGCCAGGTGCGCTTCGATGACCTCGTCCTCACTCATCCCGGTCGCCTCCGCCACGTCGGCTAGGTCATCGCCGTCGTAGGTCACCGGGATCTCGACGCACTCCTGGTCTGTGCCGCTCACATCGGCGAGGTCCCTAGGCTCAGGCAGCGAGGCGGCTAGCTCGACCGCCGCGCGGCCCAGTTGCGCGAGGTCAGCATCGGGGCGGGTATGCAGAAGCACCGTCCGGGCGGCGGGCACCAGATCGATCACGCAGGCAAATGTGGCTGCCGAGTCCTCGTGGTTCCTGTGGTCCAGACGCTCACGCAGCGCATGGTGCACCGCGAGCACGCAGGCGCTATCGGCGACCTCGAGCAACAGCGCACGCTCACCCATTGGCAGGACGGTCGCGGCGATCATGTGCTTGCCACGAACGCCTCGATGGTGACCCCAGCGCTGCGCAGGCTACTCGCCACCGCGGTGGCCATCTCGACCGCGCCTGGTGAGTCACCGTGGGTGCAGATGGACCGTGCGTCGACGGCGATATCGGTGCCGTCCTCGCAGGTCACGAGACCCTCGGTCGCCAGGCGCACCATACGCGCGGCCACCTCGCCTGGGTCATCCAACAGGGCACCGGGTCGACCACGCGGGATGAGCCGACCAGCAGCCGTGTAGCCCCGGTCGGCGAATGCTTCGGTGACGGTCGGCACACCTGCAGCCTGCGCCAGTCTCAGCGATGCCGCACCCGCCAGCCCCATCAGCGGCAACGTCGCGTCGTATGCAGACACGGCCGCCACCAGCGCCTCCGCCTGATCTTCGTCGTCGGTGACTGCGTGATAGAGCGCGCCGTGAGGTTTCACGTACTGAACGCGCGTCCCCGCCACCCGGCACATCGCGTCGAGGGCCCCCAGTTGGTAAAGCACATCAGCGGTGAGCTCGACCGGGTCCATCGCCATGAAGCGACGGCCAAAGCCGGCCAAATCTCGATAACTCACTTGCGCGCCGATCACGACCCCGCGCTCTGCAGCGGCTGCACACGTGCGCTGAAGCGTCAATGCATCGCCAGCGTGAAAGCCGCAGGCCACGTTGGCGCTGGTGATGATGTCGAGCATGGCTTCGTCGTCGCCGAGTCGCCAGGTGCCGAAGGACTCGCCGAGATCAGCGTTCAGGTCGATGCTTCCCTGTCCCATCATCGCCCCACTCTCTCAGGTGGGGCTTGAAGGCTTACGCCAGGTCGCGCGACAAGTTCTGAGCGGCGGCCTGCAACAGCGGCACGGCTTTGGCGACGATGTCATCGCTCATGCGGGTGGCCGGCCCCGACACGGAGAGCGCCAGGCGGGTGGGCACGTCGAAGACCTGCACTGCGACGCACCTGACCCCCAACTCCTGCTCTCCCTCATCGATGGCATACCCGGACTTTGCAGACTCGCGCAACGCGGTTAAGAAAGCCTGGGGGGTGATGATGGTGGTGTCGGTGTGCGAGGGCATGCCGGTGCGCTTCAGCAGCTCGAGAACGTCGGACTCGGGCATGGTCGACATGATCGCCTTGCCGACGGCCGTGCTGTGCGGCAGCACGCGTCGGCCCACCTCGGTAAACAAACGCATAGAGCGTCGGGACTGCGCTTGAGCCACGTAGACGATCTGGTCGCCCTCGAGCATGGCCAAGTTGGCGGACTCCCCCAGGTCGTCGGCCAATTTCTGCAAGTAGGGCCGTGCCCAGACGGTCAACGTGGCCGCCGCGCTCTCCCCCAGGCGGGTCAGGGCTGGTCCGAGGACATACTGGCGGTTTGCGTCTTGACGGACATAACCCAACTCCACGAGAGTGCGCACCAGGCGATGGATCGTGGGCAGCGGCAACTCGGAGCTCTCGGCCATCGCGGACAGACCCATAGTGCCGCCGTGGTCAGCAATCGTCTCCAGAAGTGTGAACGCGCGCTGGATGGACTGCACGCTTCCAGGACGTGTAGCCATGGGTGTGACGTCTGCTGATTGCGACATGCGGCTCCGATCGTTGGGCAATAGTGCATTTTCGCATAGCGGATGATTACGTTTACACAGCGGATCCTCCAAAGACCCCTGGACTTTCCACCTAGCAAATAGTAATATCCACATGTCGGAATCTACGAAGGAGAGACCATGGCGAACACCAGCCCCGGATATGCCATCACGGTCCGAGTCGAAGCCCCCTCAACATCGGGCGCCACCAGCGGACTTGTCGCTGCCGTCAGCGGCGCTGGGGGGTCGCTGACTGCTCTAGATGTCGTGGAATCCCACGCCGACAGGGTTGTGGTGGATGTCACGTGCGACGCCACCGACGCGGACCACGCAGAGCAGATTAACCAGGCTCTGGCCCGCGTGGAAGGGGTCACGGTCCGCAAGGTCAGCGACCGCACCTTCCTTTTGCACCTCGGTGGCAAGCTCGAAGTCAACCCGAAGGTCCCGCTGAAGAACCGCGACGACCTCTCTCGCGCCTATACCCCGGGTGTGGCCCGGGTCTGTATGGCGATCTACGAAAACCCCGAAGACGCGCGCCGCCTGACGATCAAGCGCAACACGGTGGCCGTGGTCACCGATGGCTCCGCCGTGTTGGGCTTGGGCAACATCGGCCCCGCCGCTGCGCTTCCTGTCATGGAAGGCAAGGCGGCGCTGTTTAAGCAGTTTGCTGGCGTCGACGCCTGGCCGGTCTGCTTGGACACCCAAGACACCGAAGAGATCATCATGATCGTCAAGGCACTCGCTCCCGCGTACGGCGGCGTGAATCTTGAAGACATCAGCGCCCCACGGTGCTTCGAGATCGAGCGCCGGTTGCGGGCCGAGCTAGACATCCCGGTCTTCCACGACGACCAACACGGCACGGCCATCGTGGTGCTCTCGGCCCTGGTCAACGCGCTGCGCGTCGTGGATAAGAAGATCGAAGACATCTCCGTCGTCGTCAGCGGAGTCGGCGCTGCCGGCAATGCGATCATCCAGTTGATCCGCGCTCAAGGAGCGCAGGACATCGTGGCGTGCGGCCGCAACGGCGCCGTGTACAAGGGCCAGGAGGGCCTCGACCAAGACCGCCAGTGGATTGCCGACAACACCAACGCCGACGCCAAGACCGGGACGCTTAAAGAGGTTTTGGTCGGTGCCGATGTGTTCATCGGGGTCTCCGCACCCAACTTGCTCGACGGCGACGACATTGCCGGGATGGCCGACGACGCCATCGTCTTCGCCATGTCGAACCCTGACCCCGAGGTCGACCCCATCGCCGCTCGGGAGCACGCGGCGATCGTGGCTACAGGTCGCAGTGACTTCCCCAACCAGATCAACAACGTGCTGGCGTTCCCGGGATTCTTCCGCGGGATGCTCGACGCCGGCGAGAGCGAAATCACCTTGGAAGTCATGCTTGCAGCGGCGTCTGCGATTGCCGACACCGTGAAGCCCGATGAGCTGAACGCGAGTTACATCGTGCCTTCGGTATTCGACCCCGACGTCGCTCCGGACGTGGCGTCGGCAGTGCGTAAAGCCGCTGAGGCCGCCAAAGCTGCACGAGCTCACTGAACTTCATCAACATACGCAACTTCATCACCAGCTGAGCACCATGACACGAAAGGTCACAGACGTGGGAGTCAACATCATCGGCGGCGACACCGGCATCGAGGGTCAGGACGAGATTCTGACCCCGGAGGCGCTGGACTTCGTGGCCACGCTGCAACGTACGTTCGGCGCACGCCGCGACGAATTGCTCGCCGCCCGGGTGGCGCGTCAGGCCGAGGTGGAGAAGACGCACCGGCTGGACTTTTTGCCCGAGACCCTCGAGGTTCGCACCGGCGACTGGAAGGTCGCCCCGGCTCCCGCAGACCTGCAGGATCGCCGGTGCGAGATGACCGGCCCCACCGACCGCAAGATGACGATCAACGCCCTCAACTCGGGTGCTCGCGTGTGGCTGGCCGACATGGAAGACGCCAGCACCCCGCACTGGAGCAACGTCGTTGGCGGCCAGGTCAACCTGCGTGACGCGATCCGTCGTGATATCAGCTTCACCAACCCCAAGGGCAAGGAATACTCCCTGCGGGAAGACCAGCGGTTGTCGACCATCGTGATGCGGCCGCGCGGCTGGCACATGAGCGACAAGAATCTACTGGTCGACGATGCCCCAACGGTCGGCGCGTTCGTGGACTTCGGTCTCTACTTCTTCCACAACGCGGCTGAGCTCCTGGAGCGCGGCAGCGGCCCCTATTTCTACCTCCCGAAGATGGAGTCCCACCTCGAGGCTCGATTGTGGAACGACGTGTTCGTGCACGCTCAGGACGCGCTCGGCATACCTCAAGAGTCCATCCGCGCCACGGTGCTGATCGAGACCATCCCAGCCGCGTTCGAGATGGAAGAAATCCTTTACGAGCTGCGCGATCACGCCTCGGGGCTGAACGCGGGCCGGTGGGACTACCTCTTCAGCGTCATCAAGTACTTCCGGGCGTCGGGCCCAGAATTCGTGTTGCCGGACCGCTCCACCATCGGCATGACCACTCCCTTCATGAAGGCGTATGCCGAGCTGCTGGTGGCCACATGCCACCGCCGCGGAGCGCACGCCATGGGCGGAATGTCGGCCTTCATCCCTAGCCGCACCGACGAAGCGATC
>JBBSVB010000215.1:0-4858 GCA_038233875.1 Actinomycetales bacterium
AAGCGCTTCATTTTGGGGTTCCAACGCCGGGTCTGGTGCCCGAAGTGGACGCCGCTGTCGAGCAGCTGGCGCATTGTGACGACGGCCATGCCGAGGTCTCGCTTTCTGTTGTGTGCAGTTGGTCCTGGCACGAGCGACCGCCTCCGCCCGCACCTGAGGTCAGGGACGGGACTGCGGAGACGCGCCCCGGCATGGGTATGCCGGTAGGCCCGTACGCGAATTCGTCCGACCCATGTCGGGTCAGACGTACTCGTATCCTACTGCCCAGGGAACGTCGGTCGAAATCGGTGCTACCGCTGCGTCTACGGTGGGGTCATGGCCTCGCCACTAGTGACTCGCATGAGCGGAATCGGCACCTCCATCTTCACCGAGATGACGCAACGGGCAATGGCCTTCGACGCTGTGAACTTGGGCCAAGGATTCCCGGACAGCGACACGCCCTCAGTGATCAAAGAAGTGGCGATCAAGGCCATTCATGACGGGGTGAATCAGTATCCTCCCGCTCGAGGTATGCCGATCTTGCGCGAAGCCGTCGCCGCTCACCAAAAGCGCTTCTACGGGTTGGCCGTGGACCCGCAGACGCAGGTCTTGGTCACGGTCGGTGCTACCGAAGCGTTAGCGACGGCCGTGCTGGCCTTAGTCGAGCCGGGCGAAGAAGTCGTGACCTTTGACCCCACCTATGATGCCTACCCGGCGGCAATCGCCCTCGCCGGAGCGATTCACCGCAGCGTTCCCTTGTCCTTCCCAGACCATGCCTTCGACCCCGAGCACCTCGCTGCGGCCGTGACGTCACGGACTCGGATGATCATTCTGAACAATCCACACAACCCCACCGGCAAGGTCTTCACGGCGGTCGAGCTTGAACACATCGCCGACATTGCGCGGCGAAACGACATCATCGTCGCCTCTGACGAGGTCTACGAGCACCTAGTGTTCGACAGCCTGGTGCACACCCCCATCGCTTCCTTGCCAGGTATGGCGGAGCGGACCCTGACCATCTCCTCGGGTGGCAAGACCTTTTCGGCGACGGGGTGGAAGGTCGGTTGGGTGCATGGCCCCTCTGGCCTCATTGACGCGATTGCCGCGGTAAAACAGTTCGTGACGTTCGCCGGTTCGGCCGCCTTTCAGCCCGCCATTGCCTTCGGTCTCGGCCTGCCCGACGCATTCTTCGATGACCTTGCGAGCAACCTGCAACGACGCCGTGACCTGCTGGTTGGCTCTCTTCGGGCTCTAGACCTCGCGGTTGCTCCAACCCAGGGGACCTACTTCGTCGTGGCCGACGTCCGCAACCTGGGGGTGAGCGATGCAACGCAGTGGTGTCGCGATTTGCCGGGGACGGCGGGCTTGGCCGCTATCCCGGTGGCGGCGTTCTGCGCCGATCCGGGCCTGGCACCCACCCTGGTTCGCTTCGCGTTCTGCAAAGACGACGCGGTGCTTCACGAGGGCGTACGAAGGCTAGAAGTCCTGGGCGAGGCTGCCCGATCTGCGTCCGGACCCGTGGCACCGTAGGGGAATGAGCGTGGACACGGCCGCGGGTGCTGTCATCGACGCAGGAGTGTTGGCCGACTTCGAGCGCCATTTGAGCGTTGAGCAGGGTCGATCCGTGCACACAGTCCGCGGATACCTCGGAGATCTCGCTGCGCTTGACACCGTCTTGCAGGCTCAGGGCGTTGCCGACCTCAAAGCCGTTCGTCTCGAGGATCTGCGCGCTTTCCTCGCGGCCCAGTCCCGCGCGGGATTGGCTCGTTCGTCGATCTCTCGGCGGGCCGCCTCGGTCAAGACCTTCTTCGGATGGGCGGTGTCAACGAAGCGGATCGTCGTAGATCCGTCCGTGCGGTTGAGCGCGCCCAGCAAGAACCGTCATCTCCCCCAGGTACTCGCCGCAGACCAGGCGAACGCCTTGATGGACCTCGCCGCCGTTGCTAGCGACGACGACGATCCGGTCGCGATCCGTAACCGAGCCATGGTCGAGTTGCTGTACGCCACCGGGATGCGCGTCGGTGAGTTATGCGGCCTCGACGTTGCCGATGTCGACGTTGCCGCACGGCACGCACGGGTGCTGGGTAAGGGAGACAAGCAGCGAATGGTCGTCTTCGGGACTCCGGCCGCCGAGGCCTTGAGTTGCTATCTCGACGGTGCTCGACCCCGTCTGCGGCAGGAGATCAGCGGGCTCGCCCTCTTCCTTGGCCGCCGGGGCCGTCGCGTTGACCAACGTCAAGTGCGTTCGGTGGTCCACACATTGCTCGCTCATCTGCCGGATGCGCCCACGTTGGGCCCGCACGGCCTGCGGCATAGCGCAGCAACGCATCTCCTCGACGGAGGGGCCGACATTCGCACCGTGCAGGAGGTGCTCGGTCACTCGAGCCTCGCGACAACCCAGATCTACACCCACGTCTCGACGGGCCGACTGCGCTCGGCCTACCGTCAAGCGCATCCACGCGCATAGCGTTGAGTCAACAAGTCACCGCGGCAACAATGACACCACCCAGGGCCTCAAAAACATCATGGGGTCTAGGTACTCCTTGCCGCGGCGGGCCCCCAAGTGCAAGCAGACCAGCGGCCAGCAATGACTGCCCTTGGGTGCCAAAGCTCCGATCGCGTCACCACGACGCACACGCGTGCCCTTGCCTGGCGTGTTGAGGACCGGTTGGTAGGTGCTGAGCAGTCCGTCGCGGTGGATGACGGACACGACACCTACGCCGTTGATGCTGCCGCTAAAGGAGACGAACCCGTCCGCGACGGCTCGCACCGATGCTCCCTCGAATCCGGCGAGGTCCACGCCGCGATGACCTGGCAACCAGCGTTGAGTTGGCCCGTCAAAGGGCGAGATGACAATCTCCGGCGCGAGCAGTGGCCAATCCCAACGCGCCTCCGAGGTCGAGATCGAGTCTGCCAGCGAACGTGGCCCGCGAGGCAGTGCCCGCGTGATGGCGGTAGCCGCTTGTATCGATGCGGCGACCGCGCTCACGACCTCCTCTGGTGTGGGTCCCACTGATGGCACCGACCCGAGGCCCCCGTCCGCGCGCGCCACCGCAGCAGGTTGGCCCATCACGAAGGCCGCACAGAGCGCAAGAATTGTCGCCACCATGGGTGTTCGCGAGCGTCCAGAGCCCGGAGCACCACGAGATTCCCGGCTTGACGTCGTGGATCGCCCCGTCATAGAACTCGACGTCATAGAACTCAACGTCATGGGCAGCAGCGTCATGGGGCGCACCGCTGCCAGCCTTGTGGGCTGCGCCGAGCCATCTGGGACGCCTCGAGCTGGCCCAAGGCTCCCATCACATCAGCGACGCTGATGCCCGCTATCTGCGTCAAAGCATCCACTGTGGTGCAGCGCCGCGTCGGCATGGCCTGCCACACCCGGAAGGTATCGGGATCGAGTTCGTCGCTGGGCTTGACGGCTCCCTGCTTGGCTGGGGCTAGGTCGTCGCCGATCTGACCCAGGAGCTCCGCCACTTCGGCGGCATCGGTCACGAGCGCGGCACGACCCTGTCGAATCTCCTCGTGACACCCCGCCGACACCATCGACGTGATAGGCCCGGGAACCGCCGCGACAGGGCGCAGCAGTTTGAGTGCGTGGGTGACGGTGCTTCGAGAGCCAGAGCGCAGTCCCGCTTCGACGATGACCGTGCCACTGGCTAGAGCGGCAATGAGCCGGTTGCGCGCTAAGAACCGGCTCCGAGTGGGCGCCGACCCCGGCGGGACTTCGCTGACGACCGCGCCGACCTCGGCGATCCGTGCCAGCAGTGAAGCGTGAGCGGCAGGATATGGCCTCTCGACGCCGCCAGCCACCACCGCGATCGTGTCGCCGTCGCAAGCCAATGCACCACGGTGAGCGGCCGCATCGATACCGAAAGCAGCACCCGAGATGACGGCGAATCCGCGGCTCACCAGCCCTGCCGCTAGTTCAGCGGCCACATACTCGCCGTACGAGGTGCTGGCGCGAGCTCCGACGATGGCGGCACTGCGCTGGCTCGTCGCGGACAACGAAAGGTGGGCAGACCCTTTGACCCACAGGCACCACGGCGGATACTCCAACGCGTCCACCCCATCGGGCCACTCCTCGTCGCTCGGGAAGAGGACTCTCGCTCCAACTTTGCCGGTGATCTCCACGTCTCGCTCAACATTCAGCTCTCGCAGACGTGAGGCGAAGCGCTCGGCGCTAGCCCGCGGCCGGCCCGAGACGCCATTCCGAGCCATCTCCAACGCTTCGACATGCCCATGCTCCGCGATCATGGCCCGCGCCGTGGGGTCATCAGGTTCAGCGATACGTGCCCAGGCCAAGCGAGTGCGCTGGTCCACCGTCAGGTTGTCGGCGGCGTTCATGCGGCGATCCCCGAGGGAGCACGAAGGGTCAAAGCGAAGGCCGCATCACTGCGGGTCGGTCGTTTACGCTGCGCCAAATCGGCGACCGTCCACGAGACGCGCAAACACCGGTCGTAGCCGCGGAGTGTGAGCGCCCCGGTGTCCATGGCTCGGTCAAGGTCGCGGGTCACTCCCCCCGGAAGCCGCAGCGGCCCGTCGCGCAGGAAACTGCCCGGCACGTGAGCGTTGACCTGCCAGGGGGTGCCTGAAAGCCGAGCGCGAGCCCGTTGCCGAGCATCGTCAACGCGCCCGGCCACAGCCGCGCTGTCTTCGGCACCGGCGTGGCCCAGGTCGCCGCGGGTGACCGGCAACAACACGATCCGCAAGTCGATGCGATCAAGCAGCGGGCCGGACACCTTGGCGAAGTAGGTGCGCCGAGCCAACGGCGTGCACTGACACGACAGAGCCTTCCCAAATCCGTGGCCACAGGGGCAGGGATTCGCGGCCATCACCATCTGGAAGCGCGCCGGTAGGCGGACGTGACGATCAGCCC
>JBBSVB010000216.1:0-4825 GCA_038233875.1 Actinomycetales bacterium
TGAGCAGCGCCGGGATCGTCCATTGCGCGGTGACCGAGAAGGCCGCAAGCAGGCTGGTCATGATCACCCCATTGATCACCAGCGAGCGCAAGATCGACCAGTCGGCCAGGTGCCCGCCCAATTTGGTGCCAACGATCATGCCGAGCCCGAACGAGAACAGGAAGACCGGGACCCAACTCTCGGGCCGCCCGGTGACTTCGGTGACGGTGGGCGCGATGTACGAGTACATCGCAAACATGCCGCCGAAGCCGATCGCGCCGACCAGCAGCGTCAGCCACACCTGAGTGCTGCGGAACGCCGCCATCTCGCGGCGCCAATCCTGATGGGGGTCGGCCT
Source organism: Actinomycetales bacterium (assembly GCA_038233875.1). Classification (GTDB taxonomy): domain Bacteria; phylum Actinomycetota; class Actinomycetes; order Actinomycetales; family Dermatophilaceae; genus Ornithinicoccus. The sequence goes on from JBBSVB010000216.1 coordinate 337, forward strand.
GCGTTTTGGGCACCCACACCATGATCATCGCGACCGTGATAACCCCGATGATCGCGACCGCCCAGTATGCAGACTCCCACCCGTAGGCCTGCCCCATCCAGGTGGCGACGGGCACACCGAGCACGTTGGCAAACGGTATGCCGAGCATCACGGTGGCTACGGCTCGCCCACTGCGACCCTTGGGCGCGAGGCTGATGGCGACCAGCGAGGCCATCCCGAAGAACGCGCCGTGCGGCAGGCCAGAGAAGAACCGAGCCACCATCAGCGACTCGTAGTTCGGCGCCACCGCCGACAGCGCGTTGCCCAACGTGAAGACCGCCATCAGCGCCAGCAGCATCGCCTGACGAGGGGCTTTGGCGGCCAAGATCGAAATGACGGGTGCTCCGACGACCACGCCCACGGCATACGCGGAGATCGTGTGCCCGGCGGTGGGGATGTCTTCGTTGATGCCGTTCGCGATCTGCGGGAGCAGGCCCATCGTGACGAATTCGGTGACTCCGATGGCGAAGCCGCCCATGATCAACGCGGCCATCGCCAGGCGGATGGTGCGGGGGTCGGCACCGCTGGAGACGGTCTCGGTGGCGTCGCTGGTCGCGGTCACCGTAGAGGAAGAGTCGTTCGTCATGTCCAAACCATCGTCGCAGGTTGGCGGTTGAGTCATCGACCACCCAATGTAACCAGCGCACGGACCTTCACCGGAATTCCCACCTCGCCAACCCGGCGGTCATCGTGCACGGCAGACCGGCTAGCGAAGAGGCCCCCATCAGTTAGAGCTTGGCGAGGAACCCCAGCACGCGTGCGGTCAGCAGCGCGGTGGCCTCGGCGTCGTAGGAGGGGAGGCTGGAGTCGGAAAAGTAATGCTGATCGCCTGGATACAGGAACACCTCGACGCTCGCGTGCTCAGCCGCGAGCGCACGGGCGGCGTCTAGATCCCCCTCGTCGGCAAAGATCGGGTCGCGGTCCATGCCGTGTATCTGCGCTGGCAGGCCATCCGGCCAAGGACCGACGTACTCGCCAGGCAGGCACGAGTAGAACAGTAGGGCACCTTGAGCACCGGGACGCGTCTGGGCTAACTGCTGGGCCGGGACTACTCCAAACGACAATCCCGCGTACACCAAATCGCTCGACAGAGACTCGGCGATCCCCGTGGCGCGGGCGGCGAGCGCCTGCATACCTTGCGCCTTGATATGGGCCATCCCCGCCTCGATGCTGTCGAAAGTCTGCCCGTCGAACAGGTCCGGCGCATGCACCGTATGTCCATGCCGTCGTAGCTCATCGGCGAAGGCGACCACGCCCTGGGTCAGCCCTTGGGCGTGGTGGAAAAGCAGTATCTCGGCGATGTCGATCCTCCTGGGTTACGTCACTGCGTGACGTCAGCAGCATGCCACCCCCGCACTTTCCTGAGAAGCCCATAACGGTAAACGTCGACGAAGTCGATGTGACAGATGAAGTACATCGCGCAGTCGTGGATCCACCGGGACACCGAGGCGCAGGACTCACCCATGTCGCAGACGAACCCTGCGGAGCACCGATTGCCATCGGCCCTCTGCGAAGCTGTGTGCGCGTGGCGCCCGCGGCGGAAGCCCGGGTCGAGGCCAGTGCACCGAGGCCAGACATGACTGCACCAGAATCAGCGGGCAGGGTGAACCTGTGAGACATTGTGAAATCTTTCACGTGCATCCGGCCGCTCGAGCAGAGACTTTTCCGGACGGTCCCTCGTTCTGTTGAGGTGCCAGGTACGCCGCCACGCTGGTCGTGTGTCGTCAGGCTGGTCGGGGATTGGTGGGCTGGGACACAATGACCGGATGCAGCGCACCCTCGATCTCGCCCAGGCCATGTCCGACGATCTGCGCGCCCTGCGCCGAGATCTGCACCAGATCCCCGAGATCGGGCTGCACCTTCCGCTGACCCAGGCCCGGCTGCTGGCTGAGCTCGAAGGCCTCGACCTCGAACTCACCACCGGCAAGGGACTGTCCTCGATCGTCGGAGTCTTGCGAGGCAACAGGGGCGTCGGCGAGCACGACCACGTCAGCCGCCCGGTCGTGTTGCTGCGCGGGGACATGGACGGCCTGCCGGTGACCGAAGAAGTCGACGTGCCCTACGTCTCCCAGCACGTCGGGCAGATGCACGCCTGTGGCCACGACCTGCACATGGCCGCCATGGTCGGCGCGGCCCGCATCCTGCACGCCCAGCGCGACGAGCTCGAGGGCGACGTGGTGCTGATGTTCCAGCCCGCCGAGGAGGGGCCAGGTGGGGCGGAGCCCATGCTGGCCGAGGGCTTGCTGGACGCAGCCGGGCGGCGGGTCGACGCGGCGTTCGCGATGCACGTCTTTAGTTCCGAGCTGCCGCTCGGCCACTGGTCGGCCAAGCCAGGGCCGCTCATGGCCGGCGCCGACACCGTCGGCATCACCGTCACCGGGCGCGGCGGACACGGCTCGACTCCCCACCGCACCGCCGACCCCGTGCCGGTCATCTGCGAGATCGTGCTCGCGCTGCAGACGATGGTCACGCGGACCTTCGACGCCTTCGACTCCGTCGTGCTCACGGTCGGAAGGGTCAGCGCGGGCACCAAAGACAACATCATCCCGGACACTGCCGAGTTGGCCGCGACCCTGCGCACGTTTGGCCCCGAGATCCGCGCGACCGCTCACGCTGCTATCGAGCGCGTGGCCGCCGGGGTCAGCGCCGCGCACAACATGACCGCCGAGGTCACCTTCAGCGAGGGCTACCCCGCGACCATCAACGACGAGGCCGAGTATGCGCTCGCCGCCGAAGTCACGGCCGACCTCTTCGGTGCGGATCGGCATACCAAACGACCGTTGCCCGAGATGGGCTCCGAAGACATGTCGTTCGTCATGAACGAAGTGCCCGGTGCCTACTTCTTCCTCGGCGCGTGCCCGGCGGACGACGACTTCGAGACCGCGCCGGACAACCACTCCCCCCGGGCGGTGTTCGACGACTCGATCCTGCCTGACGCCGCCGCCTGGTTGGCCGGCGTGGCCTTGCGCCGCTGCGCAGAAGCCTGAGCGGGACCGCCTACCTGCGCGAGCTTTCGTACCGGGTCAGCGCTTCCGACCGTGCCTCTTTGTGGTCCACGATCGGCTCCGGGTAACCGCGGGCATACCCATCGGCGGCTTTCCACGGCTCGTGGACAGCCTTGCCTGAGAGGTGCGCCAACTCCGGCACGTATTTGCGGACGTAGGCACCATCGGGGTCGAACCGCTGCCCCTGCGTCGTAGGGTTAAAGATGCGGAAGTATGGTGCCGCATCCGTCCCCGTGCCCGCGACCCACTGCCAGCCGTGGTTGTTGGAGGCGATGTCACCATCACGTAGGTAGCGCATAAAGTGGCGGGCCCCGTGCGCCCACCAGATGTGCAGGTGCTTGCACAGGAAGCTCGCCGTCACCATCCGCACCCGGTTGTGCATCCAGCCCTCGGCCATCAGTTGGCGCATCCCGGCATCGACGAACGGATATCCCGTGCGACCTTCTTGCCACGCCGCCAGCAGCTCGGCGACCTGAGCGTCACTCTCCGGGTCGTCGTAGGACATCGATGACAGCGACGGTTTGAGGTCGTGCCAGGCCGACGACGGGTTCTGCCACAACACATCGGCGTAGAACTCTCGCCACGCCAACTCCGTGGTAAACGTGAAGGCCCCATTCGAACGGCGTGAGGCCAGGTCGGCTAGCAGCGTCCGAGGATGCACCGTGCCGTACTTCAGCTGCACAGACAACTGCGAAGTCCCGTCATGGTCCGGGCGGTCACGCTCGTTCTTGTAGTCCCCCACATCGTCGAGGAAGACCTTCCATCGATCCAGCGCCGCTTTCTCACCCACCTCCGGCAACTCCAAACCCTCGGGCAAGGCAGGGAAAGCAGGCAGGTCTTCGCTCTTGACCTGCCGGTGCCACTTCAGACCCTCAGGAACCGTCGCCGGGTCGGGCCAGCCGTGCGCACGCCACGCCTTCGAGAACGGCGTAAAAACTTTGTACGGACCGCCGGTGCCGTTGACGATCGTCCCCGGCCCCACGGCATACGCGCAGCCTGTGGCCACGAGCGACACCCCCTCCGGCAGCGCCTCCCGCACCTTCTCGTCGCGCGCCCGCCCAAACGGCGTGGACTCCGCAGAGATGTGCACAGATTCCGCCCCGGACTCACGGACCAGCGCCGGGATGACCTCCTCGGGCGAGCCGGTGCGGATGACAATCGCGCCGTCATACGCCTTCTGTGCCGCTGTCAACGCGCTCAGCAAACAGTGGGTCCGCACGGCCGATAGCTCGGTCAGCGTCGGGTCGAGCACGAACACCGGCAGCACCCGGCCCCCATCGACGGCGGCGTGTGCGGCACCGAGGGCAGGCAGGTCGTTCAAGCGCAGGTCGCGGCGGAGCCAGAGCAGTGCGGTAGGCATGTTTCCAGGGTAGGTCGGTCGATACGATAAGGCGCACCAACCCCTTCAGGAGGCCAGCGATGGTGCACGTCACGAGGCAGTTCAA
>JBBSVB010000217.1:0-4819 GCA_038233875.1 Actinomycetales bacterium
AGGCTGGTGCCACCAATGACGACGGCGGTGATGCTCTCGAGGTTCGCGTCGGTGATGGCGTTGGGGGTGGCGGCCCCAGCACGGCCAATCAGCACCCATGCCGCGATGCCGTAGATGAACCCTGCGGCAGCGTAAACACTCAACAGAACCTTCTTGGCTGCAATACCGGACAGGCGAGCCGCTTCGGCATCGTCTCCCACGGCATACACGTGTCGGCCCCACGCGGTCTGACTCAACGCGAAGCCAACGGCCAGGTAGACGAGGGCCACGATGATCACGCCATAGGTGACGGTGAATCCACCGAGCGAGATGGTCTTACCGGTGAAGTTCAGGAACTCCGGAAGATCCGTTCCTTGGATCGACTGTCCGCCGGAATACAACAGCGCTATGGCGGTAAAAATACTGAGCGTGCCTAGCGTCACAATGAATGGCGGCAGGTTCACCCTGGTGACCAGGAATCCGTTCAGCGCGCCACATAGGGTGCCAACGGCCAGTCCGATCATGACCGCCAAGAAACCGGGCAGACCGTTCTCGTAGGCAATCGTGGCCGAGAACATCGTCGACAAAATGGCGATGGCCCCGACGGAGAGGTCAATACCGGCCGTCAGAATGATCAGCGTCTGACCGACCGCCAAGCAGGCGATGACCGCGGTCTGCTGGATCATCAGGGACAACGATGCCGCGCTGGCGAAGCGACCGTTGAGCATGCTGAAGACGATGAACGTCAGCACTAAGATCAATGCTGGGCTCAGGGCCGGATGGGCATGTAGAAGGTGTTGTAACTTCTGGACAGGCGACTGGTTACGCCCGCCTAAACTCGCTGCAGTCGAGGGACTGGTTGCGGCTGGAGTGCTCATGTAATCCTCTTCCTAGGATGTATGAAGCTCGGGTTCAGCCCCAGCACAGTTCTTTGCCTTCGGTGGTGTCGATGCTCTCCACGCCATCAACGGGCGCATCGGTCACGAGCTTGACGCCGGTGTCGAAGAAATCGAGGCCCTCAGTGGTCTCAGGTGCCTCACCGCCGCGGGCGATGGTGTTGATGGCCTCAACGCCCTTAGTGGCCATGTCGAGCGGGTACTGCTGCGCCGTCGCCGAGATTATGCCGCTCTTGACCGCATCCACTCCTGCGCAACCACCGTCCACAGACACGACGATGACGTCCTCCATGCCTGCGGCCTGCAGCGCGTTGTTGGCGCCAATGGCGGCCGGTTCGTTGATCGCATAGACCACGTTGATGTTGCTGTTGATGGTCAGGCAGTTTTCCATCGCACTGCGGCCCTGGTCCTCAGCGCCGTTGGTGGGCTCATTGCAGACGATCTCGTAGTCTCCGCCCTCGCCGCCGCTGTAGGTGCCCGTAGGCGCCTCGTCACCGTTACGCCCATCGTCAACCGTGTCGATGCCCATTCCGGTCAGGAACCCCTGGTCTCGGTTGACGTCAACGCTGACGATCTTGTCGTCAAAGACGTCGAGGAGAGCGATGGTCGCCTTCTCGCCACCAAGAGTCGCAGCGGTCCACTGGCCAATTAAATCGCCGGCCTTAAAGTTGTCCGTCGCAAAGGTGATGTCCACGGTCTCGGGGGGATCCGGCGGGGTGTCGAGGGCGATCACGAAAAGCCCTGCATCGCGCGCCTTAGTGATCGCCGGGTTCACGCCAGGGCCGTTCGGCGTAATGAGGATGCCCGCGTCTTGGCGAACAACTGCCTCTTCAATGGCCTGAATTTGCGACGTCTCGTCGCCGTCTTCCTTGCCCGCCGCCAAGGTCAAATTAATATTCTTGTCTGCGGCTTCCTTCTCAGCGCCTTCTTGCATGGCGACGAAGAACGGATTGGTTGAGTTTTTGGTGATCACGCGACGCCGATTTCTTCGTCGGCTCCTGCTGTCGAACTCCCCCCTCACTGCCGCTATTGCCGCCACACGAGGCGAGGGTTAGAGCGAGGGCGAGGGTGGCACCGACACCTGCGACTTTGCGTGACCGGACGGATGTGGTTGAACTCATGAGGGCCTCCTGTAGGACGACGCTGTCCTGGTTAGACAACCTTGTCATCCGACACGGTGACACTCATTGAGCGACCCGTCAAGCGAAATCGCCAGAATTTTGTTGGCCTTAGACAACGATGTCAGCCGGTGGTTGCGTTTTCTGCGGCTGCGGGTGACTATGGCTCAGTGAGCCACGATTGGACCCCCACACCAAGCCCAAGGGCGACAATGGTCGATGTCGCCCGGCTCGCCGGGGTCGGTCTTAAAACAGTGTCGCGGGTGGTGAACAACGAGCCGGGGGTCGCTGACGGAACGCGGTCAAAGGTGCTGAAGACCGTCGAACAACTTCACTATCAGCACAATTTCGCGGCCAGTAATCTGCGGAGAATCGGGGGGCGCACCGGCATGATCGGAGCGCTTATTCAGGACGTGCACAACCGATTCTCATCCAGCCTCTTACGGGCTCTGGAGGCCGCTGCCCACGATCGTGGAGCTACACTATTGACGGCCTTCTTGGACGAGGACCCGGAGCGCGAGCGGAGCCAAGTGCGCGCTCTCATCGGGCATCGGGTCGATGCGTTGGTGATCATGCCTGCCACCGCAACCCAGGATTACTTGCTCTCCGAGCGACGCGCCGGGCTGCCCATGGTGTTTGTGGATCGATTCCCGCACGGTATCGACGTGGACTCGGTCACTGTCGACAACGTGGGCGGGGCACGAATGGGTGTCGCGCACTTGATTGCGCATGATCATTCACGCATCGCTTTAGTCGCTGACCTCGACGAAATCGAGACCGCCCGCATGCGCCGGGCAGGCTACGAAGCAGCGCTGACCGAAGCAGGCATGCCGGTCTGCCAGGAGGCAATCAGGATGGGCAACCGTAATCGCGAGGAAGCGGAGGCCGCGGTCCTCGACTTGCTGCGCGGACCGAATCCGCCCACTGCTCTCTTCACCACGTCCAACGTCATTTCCATTGGTGCTATCCGCGCCCTGCGGGCCGTGGGTCTTAAGAATGCCGTCGCGGTGGTGGGCTTCGACGACTTCCCCATGGCCGACCTCATCGACCCCCCACTCAGCGTCATTCGACAGGACATCGACACCATCGGTCGCGAAGTTGTCACGCGACTGTGGGCGCGACTCGATGGGGACACGTCCGCACCGCAGCGGGTAGTGGTGCCAGTCGACCTGGTACAGCGAGGCTCTGGCGAGATCAGAGGCCCCCACAGGCGTTAGGTCGTCAGCAGCGGCCCAGAGCGTGGCGCTTCCCTGGCGATCTGCCATCGGGCAGACTCAGGGGTATGACGTTGAGCGCCTTAGACCTCTTCACCGTCGGGGTAGGCCCCTCGTCGTCTCATACGGTCGGCCCGATGCGGGCTGCCCGCCTGTTTTCGTGTGACCTGCAGGATCGCGATCTGCTCAGCAGTGTCGACCGGGTGCAGGTCGAGTTGTACGGATCGCTGGGGGCAACGGGCATCGGCCACGGGACCGACCGGGGACTGCTAATGGGGTTGGAGGGGGCGGCACCCGAAACCGTGGAACCGACCTGGATGACGGCCCGCGCGGAGCAGGTCCGGCGCGCGGGGGTGCTGCGGTTGGCCGATCAACGAGACATTCGTTTCAGCACGCGCGAGGACTTCGTCATGCGGCCACATCAGGTGCTGCCGGGTCACCCGAACGGAATGCGCTTCACCGCATACGACGGATCAGGTGCCGTGGTGGCCACCAGAGTGCTCTATAGCGTGGGGGCGGTTTTGTCGTCGACGAAGCCGACGTCAACGCCGACCGGCTGACTGCGGCACCGGCTCCCCCGCTTCATTTCGACACCGGAGACGCGATGCTGGCCCTGTGCGCCAGCCAAGGGGTCGGGGTCGCCGAATTGGTTGCCCGCAACGAGGACGCGCAGCGCCCACGAGCAAAGACCGAAGCGGCGCTAGTGCACATCTGGGCGGTCATGCAGGAGTGCGTCACCGCCGGCTGCGCTGCGTCAGGGTTCTTGCCGGGATCGCTGATGGTGGCTCGCCGCGCGCCCCGGCTCTATCAGGACCTCATGGCCACCCACCGCACCGCAGCCCCCGGGTCCGACACCTTGGCAGCCATGGATTGGCTGAGCCTGCACGCCATCGCGGTCAATGAGGAAAACGCTGCAGGAGGTCGAGTCGTGACGGTGCCGACCAACGGGGCCGCAGGCATCATCCCGGCGGTGCTGCACCACTACTGGCACTACGTGCCCGGCGCCGACGAGGCTGGCATGGTGAGGTTCTTGTTGGCCGCCGCCGCAATCGGCATCATCATCAAGGAGCACGCCTCCATCTCGGGTGCCGAAGTCGGCTGTCAGGGGGAAGTCGGGTCCGCGTGCGCGATGGCCGCTGCCGGTCTGTGCGAGGTCCTCGGAGGCAGCCCGGAGCAGGTCGAGAATGCGGCCGAGATCGGCTTGGAGCACAACCTCGGGCTGACCTGCGACCCGGTCGGCGGTCTGGTGCAGATCCCCTGTATCGAGCGCAACGCCGTCGGCGCGGTCAAGGCCGTGACCGCCGCGCGACTCGCCATGCGCGGCGACGGCACCCACCGGGTCAGTCTCGATCAGGCCGTCAGCACGCTGCGCACGACCGGCGCCGACATGTCGGCAAAATACAAGGAGACCTCGACGGGCGGTCTGGCGGTCAACGTCGTCGAGTGTTGAGAACATGAGTGCTGAAGACTCACGTGCTCAAAACCTAAGCGCGGAGGCTCAGTCGTCGCGTTTGCGGCTCGGCTGCACCCGGCGCGGCTCTCCCGGCATTTTGGGATAGTCCGGCGGGAAGGCCATCTCCCCCAGGCCGCGCTCCACATCCGCCTCCCACAG
>JBBSVB010000218.1:0-4795 GCA_038233875.1 Actinomycetales bacterium
ATGTCGACATTCCGCTGGGGGTCTTGGTCGTGGTCACGGGTGTAGCCGGCTCGGGGAAAAGCACGCTGATCCACGGGTCCGTCTCGACCCAAGAGGGCGTCGTCGCGATTGACCAAGGCGCGATCAAAGGGTCGAGGCGAAGCAACCCCGCGACCTATTCGGGCTTGCTGGAGCCGATTCGTAAAGCCTTCGCCAAGGCCAACGGCGTGAGGCCAGCGCTGTTCAGCGCCAACTCGGCCGGGGCGTGCCCCACCTGCAACGGCGCGGGCGTGATCTATACGGACCTCGCGATGATGGCCGGCATTTCGAGCACGTGTGAAGACTGCGAAGGCAAACGTTTCGACGCCTCCGTGCTCGAATACCACCTCGCCGGCCGCGACATCAGCGAAATATTGGCGATGTCGGTCACCGAGGCTGAGGCCTTCTTCGCCGAAGGGGATGCACGCACGCCAGCCTCACATAAGGTCTTGGTGCGCTTGGTGGATGTCGGGCTGGGCTACTTGCGCCTAGGCCAACCGTTGACCACGCTGTCTGGCGGGGAGCGTCAGCGCCTGAAACTCGCCACACGTTTGGGGGAGAAGGGCGGCATATACGTCCTTGACGAGCCGACCACCGGGTTGCACCTCGCCGACGTCGAGCAGATGCTCGGGCTCCTTGATCGCCTCGTAGAGTCGGGGAAATCGGTCATCGTGATCGAGCACCACCAGGCGGTGATGGCCTACGCCGACTGGATCATCGATCTCGGCCCTGGCGCGGGTCACGACGGTGGCAGGATCGTATTCGAAGGCACCCCCGCAGACCTCGTGGCCGACCGTTCGACGTTGACCGGGCAGCATTTAGCTGCCTATATAGCCAGCTAAATCACTGGGTCTGACGAACCCGACGGTGCGGGTCCAATCAGCAGGTCCCTCGGCATACCGTGCTCGATCAGGGCCCCCGCGTGCCCGGCCGACTCGGGCACGAACAGCACCGTGCCTGCGATGTTCTTGACCGAGTTGTGCAGCGACGCGCACGTGCTGGCGTCCAAGACGTGGCGGCCCCGGTCGGGAGTGAGGGTCTGGGCTTCGGCGCCGGGTACGGAACTTTTGGCGCTGACGCTGGAGGCATCAATCGGCGCGTGGTTCATCGCCTTGGCCAACTCGTCCATGATCGTGTGGTCCTCGGGGTCACCACGCTCGGGGATGCCGAAGGTGATGCCCTCGTCGCCGACCGCATAGGGCTGGACGGCTAGCGCGGCCTGGTGATCGCTGGTCATTGAGGTGTACGCAATGCCCTTGGAGCCGTCCGGCAACGTGACCTGCGCGGCCAGAGCCAGCATCTGCGGGGCCAGACCGACGGCCACGGTATGCGCGCAGGCCAGCGTAGCGGCGGCCTTCGGCGTGATGATGGCGGCGATCACACGGTCATCACGCAACACCACCAACGTCGGGGCCAAGATGCCTTCGGTGTCGGCGCGCTGCAGCGACTGCCGCTTGAATTCGTTGACGGGTGGCACGATGAGGGCCATAGCGGCGGCAAGCTTCACGCCCGTCACGATGCCACATCGACTCAGGAGGCCCCAGTTGAGTGAGAACTTTGACGCCGTTGACATCATCATGACCAAGCGCGACGGGCACGAGTTGGACAGTGCTCAGATCGCGTGGGTGATCGACGCCTACACCCGGGAGGTGGTAGCGGACGAGCAGATGGCCGCGCTCGCGATGGCGATCTTGCTCAACGGCATGGGTCGACGCGAAATCGCCGACTGGACGGCCGCGATGATCGCCTCGGGGGAGCGCCTGGACTTCTCAGGACTGTCACGACCCACTGCGGACAAGCACTCGACCGGTGGCGTGGGAGACAAGATTACGCTGCCACTGGCCCCCTTGGTCGCTGCCTGCGGGTTGGCTGTGCCGCAACTATCGGGACGCGGGCTCGGTCACACCGGTGGCACGCTCGACAAGTTGGAGGCCATTCCGGGGTGGCGCGCATCGTTGACCAACGCCGAGATGACGAAGCAACTCGAAGACGTAGGCGCCGTCATCTGCGCGGCCGGCTCGGGGCTGGCCCCGGCCGACAAGCGGTTGTATGCGCTGCGCGACGTGACGGGGACGGTCGAGGCGATCCCGCTGATCGCTTCGTCGATCATGTCGAAAAAGATCGCCGAAGGCACCGGCACATTGGTGCTGGACGTCAAGGTCGGCTCGGGAGCGTTCATGAAAGACCTCGCCTCGGCGCGCGAACTGGCCGACACCATGGTCGACCTGGGCACTAAGGCAGGCGTGCACACCGTCGCGTTGCTGACCGATATGGAGGTCCCGCTGGGGTTGACTGCGGGCAACGGCCTCGAGGTGGCTGAGAGTGTCGAGGTGCTGGCCGGTGGCGGTCCCGACGACGTGGTCGAGCTGACGGTGGCGCTGGCCCGCGAGATGTTGGCAGGGGCGGGCGATGAGTATGCCGACATCGACCCCGCGGAAGCGCTCGCCGATGGCCGGGCTATGGACGTATGGCGGTCGATGATTGCGGCTCAGGGCGGTGACCCGGACGCGCCGATGCCCGCCTCGAAGGAGACGCAGGAGCTCACGGCGGAGGCCGACGGGGTTCTGACCTCACTGGACGCGCTCGCTGTCGGGGTGGCTGCGTGGCGTCTAGGAGCGGGTCGGGCGCGCAAGGAAGACGTCGTGCAGGCGGCCGCCGGAGTGACGATCCACGCTAAGCCCGGCGACACGGTGCGCAAGGGGCAGAGGGTGCTGACGCTGCATACGGATATGCCGGAGCGTTTTGACCGGGCGCGTCAAGCTCTTGACGGCGCGTGGGCAATAGCCGATCCCGGGGGCGTAGCAGACTACGAACGCACGGTTATTTTGGATCGCATCGCCGGTAGATAGGACCCGCCAGGTCAGACGTCTACATGACCCTCGTGATGACCGTCGTAGTGATCTGCACCGGGCTGATCGTTCCGCTTGTGCTCGACGGAATGCCTCGAAGGAAAGTCCGACTCAAGATGTTCCGACTCCGAAACACCACACACACGCGTTGTCAGCGCTCGTCGCTGGGCGACTCTTTGGACGTCGAGCCTTAGTAGGTGTCGCTGACTGGGTAGCGGGAGCCGCTGGGCTGATCGTCGTCCGGGCGAGACGGTTCGGGCACGACGAGCGTGCCAGCCTCTGCGCGCTCGGTGGCGCCGGCTAGGAGCGCTTGGGTGCTCGACGTCCCGAGGCGAGTCACGCCCTCGGCCACCATCGCGAGCGCGGCATCGATGTCGCGAACTCCGCCAGATGCTTTGACCTGGACAGCCTTGCCGCAGTGCTGGCGCATCAGCGCCACGTCGGCAATAGTCGCGCCGCCTCCGGCAAATCCGGTGCTGGTCTTCACGAAGTCTGCGCCGGCCGATTCGCTCGCCTGACAAGCCGTGAACTTCTGCTGTTCGTCCAGCAGCGTGGTCTCGAAGATGACCTTGACCAGCGCGCCAGCGTCGTGGCCGACCTGCACCACCGCCGCGATATCGGCCTCGACGTCGTCGCTCTGATCGCCGATGAGGCGTCCGATGTTGAGCACCATGTCCAGCTCGGTGGCGCCGTCGGCGAGCGCCTGGGTGGCTTCGGCCACTTTGGCGGCGGTGCTGGTCGTGCCGTGTGGGAAGCCGATGACCGTGCACACGCGGGTCGGCGAGCCCTCGACCTCGGCAATGGTCGCGGCGGCGAGCGCGACGTCACTAGGTCGCACACAGACGGACCAGATGCGTTGCGCGGCCAGCTCTTTGATGCTGGCTTCGACACTGGCTGGCGTTAATTCAGGCTTAAGTAGGGCATGGTCGATCAGGTCAGCGATGTCTTGAACGGACAGGGTCGTCCCGGCGTCAATGCGATGTGTCATAGGCCAAGCCTAGACTGCAACGATGGCCGAAATTTTGCAGGCAATTCCCTTCCCGCTGCCCGGTGACAAGGCCATCCAAGAGCTCGTCGGTCGGATCAGCAGCGGGCACACCAACATTTCGATCGCACACAACACGGCCGAGGCGGGGTGGACCGAGCCGGGACAGGCACCTGAGTTCGATGAAGTGACGTACGTCATCGCCGGGTCGGTCGACATCGCCCACCAACACGGCTCGCTGACTGTCGAAGCAGGCCAGGCGGCGCTGTCCCGATCGGGCCAATGGGTGCGCTACGCCGCTGGCGACGACGGTGCCGAATACCTCGCAATTTGCATTCCCGCGTTCGACCTGGAGGCTTGTCACCGTGATGACTGACGATATACGGGCCCTGCCCAAAGTTCTCTTGCACGACCACCTCGACGGCGGGCTGCGACCGCAAACCATGCTTGACCTCGCGGCAGAGCAGGGGTATCCCGACCTGCCCGCCGACGACGCGCAAACATTGGGTCAGTGGTTCCAGGACAGCGCCAATTCCGGCTCGCTGGTCCGCTACTTGGAAACGTTCTCGCACACGGTGGCTCTCATGCAGACCGAGGTGGCTCTGCGCCGAGTGGCTCAGGAGTGCGTGCTCGACCTTGCTGACGACGGTGTGGTGTATGCCGAGATTCGGTATGCCCCTGAGCAACACCTGGCCGGTGGCCTCGACCTCGACGAGGTCGTCACTGCGGTCACCGACGGCCTGAACGCCGGCATGAAAGAGGCCGCGCAGCACGGGCACCCCATCGTCGCTCGATCACTGCTCGGGGCCATGCGCCACGCGGCTCGCTCGAGGGAGATCGCCGAGCTCACGGTGCGCCACCGCGACACTGGCGTCGCAGGCTTCGACATTGCCGGGGCCGAGGCAGGGTTTCCCCCCACCCGTCACCTCGACGCCTTCGAGTA
>JBBSVB010000219.1:0-4784 GCA_038233875.1 Actinomycetales bacterium
TGCTCGGTCAGGCGATTGCTGGGGCCTTCGCTACCGCCATCGCTGCAGTCTCTCTGCCGAGTAGTGGCACGGCCAGTGGCGGCGGCGGCGGCAAGCACGCATGGGTGCCGGTCGGAAAGAACAACCGCAAGTGCTCGGTCTGTGGAAAGGCGCGCAGCGCAGACGTTCACACCAACAACAAGGACAACAACGCCTCAGGCTCGATGAGCACCTCGGGCGGCTGGTCGATGGTCGGGGAGCGCGGCCCGGAGTTGGTCCGGCTGCCTGAGTCCTCGCGGGTCTATCCTGCTCACCAGACGGAAAGGATTCTGGCCCCATCGGGCAAGAGCCAGCCCGACATCATCGTGAACCTCCCCACCGGGGACCCGGAAGCAGCCGCGATGGCTGTGGCGAACCGCATGGCAGACAGGGTGAGGTGAGATGTTCCACAACTGGTTCCGCTACGGCGACGTGGAGGTAGCAAGCAACGTCCGCGTGCAGCAGTACGTCAAGAACGGGCTCAGGCCTGTCGGCACGTTCATCGGGGACTGCGACGACTGCGGCGACCTGCCGAACGTCGTAAGCGGAGTGGACGACTACACAACCCCCGAACTGGATCTCGCCCCGTGGGTACTGGGAAACGACACGGACGCAGGCGACTTCGCCGGGGTGCTCATCAAGGAAGTCACCGGCCTCGAGGGCAGCACCGTGCAAGTGGAGGTCGTGGAGAAGGTGGGCGACGGCGGAGCCATCGGCACCCGACGCGCTGCCAGCAAGGTGATCGCGGTGACCGCCGACGTAGTGGGCAGAACCCGCGAAGCGACCTCGCTGGGGCTGGAGTGGCTCGGGGCTGCACTTCACCCGCCTTGCTCCCCAGGCGGCGACTGCGCCGGTGGCGTGCTCCACATGTTCACTACCTGCCCGGTGGCGTGCGTGGGGCAGACGGACCCTGACGCTCTTCCAGTGTCGGCCACTTACGGAGGTCAAGACGAGTTCGAGACGACAGGTCTTGAAGTCTCCGGGCCGGTAGTCAGGAACTTGATCCTGAACGGCTCCATGGAACTGGGGACGCCCACGACGATCACAAACTGGGCCAGCACTTCTGGCTTCTTCTTCAACTTCGCTGAGCAGATCGGATCGGTGGTCCCGCCTGCTGGCCCTGCTACGGGAATACCGAACCGCACCAAGGTCGGGCGTATCCAGTTGCCCGCCCTCACCCCATCGGATAATGGTGTGTGGGTGGAGCAGGTGGTCACAGGGCTCACGGTTGGCAAGAACTACGTCCTCAGCGGCTGGGTCTACGTTCCATCCGCCACGGGTGTGGGGGCCTATATCTCGGCTTCAGGGCTATTGTTCGGGTCGTCCGCACGTGCGATGGGCAAAGATCGGTGGATCTATCTGACCCGGACCTTCACTGCTGAGAACACGTCTCAGACGATCGGATGGGGGTTCAACGGGGGCACCACTGCTTCTGGGTCGGTGGTCTACATCGACGCCACCATGGTCGTGGAAGACACCGGCAGTGTGAACACAGTGTCGTTCTCGGCCACGGGGGACGTGGAGGGCTGGTCTGGGACCGATGGAGTAGACACCTCTTTCACGTCCCCGGCCACTATCGCTAACGACGTGGCCGGTGGGTATCTCCAACTGACGTGGAAATCTGCGCTGGACCCCGGCGACAACCGGCAGGCTGCACACGGACTTGTGGTCGGCACTGCCCACGGAAACATCTACACCATCGAGTTCGATGTATTCGTGCCCTCAGGTTCCCCCGACGTGCAGGCGACAACCCTCTTCCACAGCCACGGAGAAGGGCCGATCGTCACCACGAAGAACTCGTGGGTTCCGGTACGAATGGTGGTTGTGGCTCAGAGCAGTTTTATCAGGTACGGAGTGTCCACTGCACCCGGTCAGGGGAACGTCGGCTCGGCTGGACGATATGTGCGAATCCGAAACACCCGCGCCTTCCCGGGACGCTACATCCCACCCAACGCCTACTTCGACGGGGCGAGCATCGACATCCCCACCACCGACCTTGCTTCTGGAGTCGCCCCGGCTCCTCTGGGCGGATCGTCCTTTACGACGGGAGTGGTCGGATCAGACGGGAATGTGTGGACCCGGATAACTGGGGCTGCTGCTACTGGCGCACGTCTAACTCTGCCGGCATTCCCGCCCGTAAACGGCACCCGTTACATCGCCTCGTGGGAAGTCTTCAACGACGCTCAGGTGCCCGTGACCATGGCGGTGGACTGGTGTGACGAGCAGGTCACTAGCCGCGTCGTCCAGCCCGGTGAGAGGGTGCGCATCTACTCGGCGGGAGGGCGAACCTACAGCGGCATCTACAAGTTCACGGACCTCGTGTTCGGCAGCGCTGGAGAAATCCTTTTTCGAGACGTGAGAATCCTTCCCGAGTCGCCGGTTGACTACGCTTGGACCGGGGCGGCGAACGCTAGCGTCAGCACTGCCGCCCCGCTGGGGGACGACTTCGTGTTCGCCCCTGATGCAGGTGACAACACTCTGCACGGAGCCGTACAGGGAGGCGTGTGTGACGACGTAAGAGTGACTTGGACTGTGGCTTCCTCTGCAGGGAGCACCGTAAACGTGCAGGCAGGCTGGTCCACTTCCGATGGTGAGGTTCTGGAGTGGGGTCCGGTCGTACAAGTCGGCTCGTCCCCGGTGGACCTCACTCTCGCAAGCCCATCCACCCCCCGCTTCCCAGACGACTGGCGGCCCGTTCTACGAACGATTCTGGCTGGCGGGGGAGGAGCCGGTGGATTCGGGACGGGAGGATACGGGGAGGGTCCTTTCGGACTGGGCTCCGTGGCGGTGTTCCGAGACGAACCTCCTGTGACGATTCTGGGCGTGTCTTACACCCATCGTCCCGTCCTCACGATCGAGGAGTGCATCAAGCCCTATCGCCGAACTCTGCACAACGTGGTCACTGTGGAGGGGCCGAAGGTGCTGGAGTGGCTCACGCTCGGAGACGACACCGCAGGGTCAACTGTGGCCCGCGTGGAGTGGACGTGGGTGGCAACCGACCCGCACCTGTGGCACGACCCCATGGCTCTCCTTGCAGGTGTGCAGGGCAAGTCGTCGGCTGCTCCGACCTATCAGGCTCCGGGCGTGCCTCTCTCGGGGGCGGTCACCGCTTCGGTGAACGGCACGGCTTGTGCTCGACCTGCCGCGACCGCGACCACCTGCGCAGACAATCTGCTCGGTCCCGGCATCACGCTTCCTCCGCAGGCCCCGGCGCTGGCTGACTCGGGGATCATGAACCTCGCAGGGACCAACCGCACCCGGAGAACGTTCGAGATTCCTATCGAGGCCAGCCCCATCGGACTCGGGAAGTTGTCGTGGAGATTCGTCAACGACAACAAGCCGAAGTTCGGCATCCGGGTCCGCATCTGGAACGACACCCTGCCGGGCTTCCTGCCCGAAGTGGAGTGCAGTTTCTCAGAGGAGTTCACCATCGAATACCTCGCGCCCAATCAGACCCTCTACATCGACGGACCGGGAGATGACGCCTATGTCTACTGCGGCGACGACGTGCTGGGCCAGCCGATCTACGCCCCGGCATTGAAGAACCTGCGAGGCAACTACGGGGGTCCGTTCGCCAACAGTGTGATCGGCTGCGGTCGGCCCTACTACATCGCCGTGGACGTGCCGAACACCTACACCAGCGTGCCCTCCGATCTGAGCGGTCTCGGTCCCGTATCGCAAGGCGACGTGGTGTGGTCCGTGGACCTCGTTCGGAGGGCATGATGGGCACGCTGGGCAGAGGCCACAACGAGGCGTGGCTCTACATGAAGGGTGGGCAAGTCCCTATCGCTCCGATCGAGGATCCGACCGGGCTGGAGTGGAGCCGCACTCTCAACGACGTGAGCGACGCCACGGTGAACATCGCCACCGGCCAGCACGGAGAGTGCTGCTCGGTCTACGGGAACATCGGCACGTGGGGCCACGAGATCGTCATGTTCCGCGACGGCAAGCGAGCGTGGGAAGGGCCGATCACAAACATCAAATGGCGCAAGGGTGGCGTCTCGATCATCGCGCAGGACGTGTTGGCCCGGACCAAGCGCAAGGCCACCACTGAGCGCTTCGTGCTGAATCCTGCCTTCGTGGTGGATCAGGCATACAGCGACCTGCTGGACTGCTTCGCTACCAACGACCCCAACGTCCTCGCCCACGTTCAAGTGCTCAGCGGAGGAACCGGCCCGACCATCACTCGTGACGTGAAGATCTACGGAGGCTACTGGTACGACCAACTGCTCGAACTGACCAAGGCTGGGCTTATGTGGACCACCGTCGGTCGCCGTACGCTGCTGTGGCCCAGCACTCGCACTCTCGGTCTGACAGCCACCCTGTTACCTGCCTTCCACATGAGCGGTGAGGTGGAGATCGAGGAGGACGGGATGGAGTTGGCCACCGACACCGTGGCGGTCAACGACGAAGGGCTGTTCGGCAGCAACTTCACCGGAGCAGATCCGTTCTACGGACAGGTGGAGCAGATCATCTCGTCCGATGCGCTCACTGCGGACAGCCTCAACTCCGTGGCCGGTCAGCACGGGGAACTACATCGGCCTGCCCCGTTGACTCTCAACGTCCCTCAAGGGTCGGTGCTCTCGTGCGACGCACCCTTCGACATAGAGGAACTGGTGGCGGGAACCACCGTGCCGGTCAAGGTCGAGTCGGGCCTGTGCCGGAGCCTGCTGGCGACTCAGCAACTCACCTCCATGACGGTGACCCAAGACAGCAACGGTGAGAAGGTCGCCATCACGGTGCAGCCGTTGAGCGGGGTTCTCACA